>JASLHL010000223.1 GCA_030152225.1 Flavobacterium sp.
CTTTCTTTTAGTTTTATTCATCGCGTGAGAGACGTTGTTTCCAACCATTGCTCTCTTTCCAGTAATTTCACAAACTCTTGACATTATATCTAATCTTTTATTTCAATATTCAAAATCAGGGTGCAAAGTAAAGAAAAAGAATTTTATTAAACAAAATCTTTCGACTATTTTTTTAATATTTCGTTATAAACCAACTCCAAAGCACGGCTAATGGCGCGTTCAATCACCTGTTCTCTAGGTTGCCCCAATTCACATTTTATTGCATAGGCCCCATTTTTAGAGGCTATTCCCAAGTATACTGTTCCTACAGCAGCATCCGAATCTCCTTTAGAAGGTCCGGCATTTCCCGTGGTAGAAATCGCATAATCAGCCTTGAATTTTTCACGCGCCTGAATGGCCATTTCACACGCCACTTGTTCACTTACGACACTGTGTTGGGCGATGGTTTCACTTTTAACACCTAATACAGCAACTTTCGCCTCTGTGGCATACGTTACCATTCCTCCTTTAAAAAAGGTGGAGGCCCCTTCTTTTTCACTAAATAGCACAGCCAATCGCCCTCCTGTACAACTCTCTGCACAAGCAATTGTTTTACCTTCAGTTTTTAATTTTTCAATCACCACTTCAGATCGACTCAAATCGTCATACGCGCGAATCTGCGCTTTGACATTCGCCGGTATAGCAGCAATAAGTTGATCCAACTTCGTTTCGATGCGCGCTTTATCCGTTCCCGAAGAGGATAAACGCAAGCGTACCCTACCTCTGCTTGGCAAATAAGCTAATTGTACCGCAGCAGGTAGCTCATCTTCCCAATCGGTTAAGTATTCGGCCAACAAACTCTCGCCAATGCCATAGACGACAATCGTTTTATGGACATTAAAACGCAGGGTAAATCTCTCTTTTAAAATCGGCGTTAGTACAGAAGAAACTATTCCCTTCATCTCAAAGGGAACGCCAGGTAGTGAAATATAATGGGTCTGCCCTTTTTGCATCATCATTCCAGGAGCAGTTCCCAATTGATTAAACAGTACTGTCGCTTTCGATGGCACTAAGGCCTGCTTGCGATTCAAATCCGAAATAGGGCGCTTAAAATAATCTTCAATCAGCGCCTTCACATGAGCAAATACCGCTGCATCTTCCACCAATACATCGTCGAAATAGCTACAAAATACTTGCTTCGTCAAATCGTCTTTTGTAGGTCCCAATCCCCCCGTAATCACCACCAAATCTACGCGATCTTGTTGGCGTTGCATCGCTTCTTTTATCGCGCTTTCCGCATCGGAAATCGACAACATTTCCACAAGCTCAAACCCCAATTTATCAAGGTAATTCGCTAGGTAATTTGAATTGGTATCAACAATCTGTCCAATCAATATTTCATCTCCGATGGTTATGATACTCGCTTTCATTCTACTGCTATTTGATAATCTTTCTTGATTTCTTTCGCTGCAGAACGAATGCGTTTTCTCAGCAATTTATAAACTTCTTTGATCTCTTTGGTTTTTCCTTTTTGTTCCAACCATTGCTGCACCGTATTGAATTCTTCATACGCCTGATCCATGCCTAAGGTTTCCATTATTGGCTGTAGGACTTTGACGTGTTTTTGAAGTTTTTCATAATTTTTTGCATCAATGTGCTTTTTCATTTTATCCAATCGCTTTGTCATCTGTTGCACATAGTCAATCAGTTCTTCCACTACAAGTTCTTCCTTGTTATTGTGTTTGTCATACAGCAATCTCACATCATAAAAAAGTGCCATAACCAATTATTTTACGATTAAATCAAATACTTTTTTATCTCCTAAAAAGCCTTCTAAGCTATCTCCAGGAGCTACACGTCCAACCCCAGCAGGCGTACCTGTGAAGATTAAATCTCCTGTTTTTAGGGTAAAATATTTCGATATTTCTGCAATTAGCTCCTCTATTTTCCAAATCATTTGATCCGTTGTTGCTTGTTGTACAACCGTTCCATTTTGTTTCAATGAAAAAGCCAGTTGATCTAAAGAACCTACGGTTTCTTTCGCTATAAAATCACCAACAAAAGCAGAATTATCAAACGCTTTTGCCTTTTCCCAAGGCAGTCCTTTTTCTTTCAATTTGCTTTGCAAATCACGAGCAGTAAAATCAATGCCCAACGAAACTTGTTCGTAATACTTGGACGCAAATTTAGCATCGATATACTTCCCTACTTTGGTGATTTTGACTACTACTTCAGCCTCATAGTGAATATCCTGTGAGAAATCGGGAATAACGAAGGGAAATTCCTTTCCCAAAAGAGCGGTATCAGGCTTGATAAATAAAACCGGTTCATCAGGTCTTTCATTATGGAGCTCCGCAATGTGTTCCACATAATTTCTACCCACACAGATTATTTTCATACGACTTCTCTTTTTATAGTTTATTATTGAGTTTTCTCAATTTAATTGCTGTCAACACTTTTTTGGTGTACAAGGGAAAATCTGCATTTTGAATCCATCCATAATACCCTGGTTCATTTTCCAACACTTCTTCTACCAAAACACCTTTGTGTTTTCCGAACGTAAAGACTTCTTGCCCCTCTTCATTCAATGCAATAAAACCGGCAAAATCTACGCTTTTCTTTCTCGTAGTAAATTCAGCTAACGAGCGCATATCATTTTCTAAATCTTCGTAGCGATCCAATTGAGCTTTTAAGATCTCATAGGTTGCATGGGTGTCTGCCGCAGCTGAATGCGCATTTTCTAAAGTTTCATTACAATAGAATTTATACGCCGCACTCAACGTACGTTCTTCTTTTTTGTGAAAAATAGTCTGAATATCCACCGTTACGCGATTTCCCAAATCAAAGTCAACACCTGCACGCAACAGTTCTTCTGCTAGTAAGGGAATATCAAAACGATCCGAGTTAAATCCAGCTAAATCAGCATCTTTAATCATTTGATAAACCAAGGGAGCTAATTCTTTAAACGTCGGTTCATTCGCCACTTGCTCATCTGTAATACCGTGAATCTTAGAAGACGCTTCTGGTATTGGACGCTCAGGATTAACTAACCACGTTTTGCTCTCTTTATTTCCATTGGGAAATACTTTTAGAATTGCGATTTCTACGATTCTATCTCTTGCCACATCGATTCCTGTTGTTTCTAAATCAAAAAAACAAATAGGTCTATGTAATTTCAACTCCATATTTCTTGGTTTATTTAGCTACAAATATAACAAATGTATAAGTTTAGCCAATACAAATTGCCCACTTAACTTTTTGGTTGTTCACTTTTTGACGGGGTAACTCCCTCAGTGCTACGTTTAAAATCCCCCAGCTATAAAAAGCAAAAGCTGTACTTTTCAGAACAGCCCTTGCCAAAGTTTGCCTACAAACTTGCTTCACAAAAAATTTTACTCAAAAGGAGATTTTTTCACCTCTGCTGGAATATCACTGGACAAACTACCCAGAAAAACAGTAATATCCTCTACTTGTTCTTGAGTTAACGTTATATTGGTTTGCAGACTAGCCATAATACGTACGGCTTCTTTTAAGTCTTGTACAGAACCATCGTGAAAATACGGTCCTGTATGAACGATATTTCGCAAACCTGGTACTTTAAAAAAGTAATTTTCTGTTTCTTTTTTACTTAAATCAGCCAATCCTTTGTCAACTTTTTCAGATTTAGTTTCCATCCAATAATCGCCATAGAGTCCAAATTTTTGAAACATCTGTCCTCCCATTGCAACACCACTATGACACGTGGTACAACCCACAGCCATAAAGGCTTCCAATCCTTTTTGCTCCTGTGGGGTTAGTGCATCGCGATCCCCTTCTAGATAGTGATCAAATCGACTAGCGGGCATTAAGGTACGCTCAAAAGCACCAATGGCATTAGTAATAGTAGAAAAGGTAATTGGCTCTTTCATTTCGGGATAAACGGAAGCGAACTTCTCTTTATACAAATCGACCTTACGCAGGCGTTGTTCCAGTTCTCTTTCATCCTTGATGTTGTGTTCGACAGGGTTTAAAATAGGACCTCCTGCTTGTTCTTCCACATCCTTTGCACGTCCATCCCAAAATTGCATGCTATGCAAAGCGGCATGAAAGACCGTAGGCGAATTACGTCCACCTAATGACCCGTCATCTCCAGGTGAAAAAGCGAGATTATCCACCCCATAAGTATTCAAATTATGGCAGGAATTACAACTGATATTCCCTTCTTTTGACAATCGCGTATCAAAATACAAATACTTTCCTAGTGCAACCTTAGCTGAATCTAATTTAGGCAATTCAACGGAAGAAATAGGTTGAAAGAACGTTTGTGCTTGGGTTAATAACTCCGCATTTCCCTTCTGAACAAATTCGAACGCCTTCGACTTATCCCCTTTACATCCAACAAAAGATGCCACTAAGACAACTAATACAAGTTTTTTTATCATAATTCACACTGCTTTTAATTCTAGTATTAAATTACAGCCAATTTTTTTCTTAAAGCCTGATAAATATCACGCTATTTAGTAAAATTGTTTTAAAAAATTACTACCATTTCAAGTATAATAGCCCCCACTTTTGAACTAAAAAGAGCTTAAAAACTAATTTTATTTAAATTTCATTTTGTTTTATTGAACTTTTATCTTATTTTGGTCTTATAGAATCACACCAAATTTACTTATGAAAAAACTATTTCTTCTTGGCATACTAGCATTGGCGCCTCTTGTACAGAGTTGTCAAACTACTGAAACTATAGTTTCTTCTCCTTATACCTTAGATAAAAGTAAAACCAAAGTTTTTACAGCGAAGACCTTTATGTTTAAAAACTATTACTTTACGTACAAAGACGGTAAAGCAACTTTGGTGTATCAACAAGACAGCAAACTAACAGGTGGCGCACAAACGCCTATTTTCCTTACGTTAGAAGAAGATCAAACCTCAAAGAGAAATCAATTATTTGTAGATTCATCAGGGCAAATCTCAGTACGTGTTATCAACAATAGCCAAGTAAAATTGCGCCTAGACAAAGCAACTTATACGTTATACACTGAAAACTACCTGGAAGATGTCCACCCCGATACAGAAAAAATATTGGCCGATGTAGCTATTTGGCGAAAAGATAATTATTAATACCCTCCATAAAACTAAAAAAGGACAACCCAATCAGTTGTCCTTTTTTTATTCCCGCTATCCCATAAAAAAAGTTCCCAACTAGGTTGAAAACTTTTTTTATTCGTTTACAATTAAAATACTGGTTAATCCAAATATTCCTTTTGGTGATGATCAGCATAATTAACGATCTCATCGTAATTATCATTCTCATACTCGTTCTCACCTGAATCAAAAAGAACAACGTTTAATCGTTTAAATAACAAACCTAACATTTGTTTTTGCCCTTCTACATCAAGATCAAATTGCATTTTTACCAAATGTTCTTTGAATGGCGTACTTTTAACTCTGTCAATACAAAGCATGGTTAATTCAAAATCTTGAATTCCTTGTAGAGAAACCCCTACAACCTTAAAACGCTCTTGATCTACACCGAAGTACTCCCCAATACTGCTGATGTAATTACCTTTGTTAACTGCAATCATATCTGATATGTCTGCAGCTACAGTACCTTTGAAATCGTTATACTGTACTTTTGCTTTCATAAACAACAAATTTTAATTTTTTTTCTACTGTGAATTTAAGAAATATTACCTTATTTATAAAATGAAGCTATACTTTTACAAAACAGTCAACTTTACAGCAGTTAAATTAAATTTAAACAAATCAATTTATTAAATTAAAACACATAACCTACAAAAACAACAAATAATCAAGTACAAATACAAAATTTTAACACCAAAAACACATATAAAAGCAGCAAACAATTCAAAAATTTAAGAGTAAACTCAATAAATAGAAATTTTTGAATAACTAACATTCACTTTTCAAAGGTTAAATTGGAAGTTGTAGGCCTATTTTTAATAAAATAACTCTTTCTAATGGGCCGTGTGGGGAATGATTTGCTCCGCATAAGGCTTGAATTTTAGCAGTTTATGCGTTGTGATTTACACTCTTTGTATTTTTATCCGATAAAAAGAGCTCAATGCTCATACAAGCAAAAAAAAGGAAAGACGATGTCTTTCCTTTTTTTTTCTCTCTTTTTCTATAGCAATAGAACAACGGCTTGTAATCTTTTTCATAGCTAATAATATACTTACTTACTGCTGTTCTATCCTTAAGACAAGAGTCACGGACAAAAGTCACTATTTTAAATATTTTTTAACACATTGCTTCTCCTCTTACAAACAAATTCAAGGTATCTGGAGACAAAAATGGGATATTTAATCCCAACCCTCGGATAATAAACAGCATTCCAATCAACACAATTACAACGGGATAGTACTTCATTACGTTACGTCTAAAGCCATCTGAGAATAGGTTTTTAAAATAGATCACCAAACTCATTAAGGGAATGGTCCCTACACCAAACAAAGCCATATAGGCCATGCCTAATAAAACATCTTGCGTCGCTAAAGCGCCAAATAAAGCGACATACACCATACCACAAGGTAAGAAACCATTGAAAAAACCAATAAAAAACAACGCATTAGGTGACTTCTTTTTAAACTGTTTTCCCAAGGAAGATTTAATCCAGTTCACAAAGCGATAAAGCGGTTTTAATACATTAAAATTTCCAATGCGATTCGTAGGAACGAGCGCTAAGACGATCATAATAATTCCCACCACAATAGACAATTGTTGTTGAAATCCTGCTAGGTATAATCCTTTGCCGAACAAGCCAAATACAAAACCTAATAAAGAATAGGCAGCTATTCTCCCTATGTGATAGGTGAACATCTGCCTAATTTTTACAACGGGATTGTTCTGGCTAATTGGCAACATCAAGGCAATCGGCCCGCACATTCCGATACAGTGCAGACTGCTCACTAAGCCAAATATAAGTGCCGAAATCAAAGTCTCTACTTAATCGTTATTTGTTTTACATTTCTATACGACTCATCGTTATAGTTCCATTCTACCACAATATCCCAACGACCGTCTACCAGATTTGTGTTAGGTATGAGCAAATTGGAAGAAGACAATGATATGAGAGTATCAAAGTCTAATTGCTGGTTAGACGGTCTGTATAGGAATATTTTTCCATGTATCTTGTTATAGTCAAAACTCTCAGGGAAACCAATTTTGATTCCGTTTGACGTACTGTAAATGGTAACTTGTTCATCGAGTTTCAGTGCTTTCATCTCTCTCTCACGACGCGAATCCACTTCTACTTCTTGTTGATAATAGTTTTCCGTTACCAATTGATTATCGTATTTAGCATCCACTTGTACGCGGATGACATACTGTAAAATAAAAATCATAAAAAGTGCGATGGCTATTACGATTCCTGTTCCAAAATTAAATTTCATACCTAACTATTTTTAATTTTTAATTCAACATTCGAGGACCTAAAAAGTTTGTTTTCGTTGTTTGAATCAAACGATCCCCATCATATACATCAATAGTAACCTTAGTACTATATCCATCCAAATCTTTTTGTGGAATTTCGATAAATAGCACGCCTTCACTATAGGCCTCTTTGGCTACTTTAATTTCGTCATGTCCAACCATTTTAACTTCTGCAGTTTCTGGTTTTCTCACCTTAAAGGTAAGGTTATCGTACTCCTTCATGGTTTTGTTCATTATTTTGAAGGTATACACATTGGAGATATTCGCTCCTTTGTGTTCAAACGTTTTACCAGCAACGCGCAACACCCTAGCTTCTACATCAGTTCTCAAGAATAGGAGTCCAACAAGCACGATTATTAAAACAGATAGCACAACGGTATATCCTCTTTGACGTGGCGTAAAAGCATACGGTTTATTTTCGACGATTTCCTCTTCAGAAGCATAGCGAATCAACCCTTTTGGGAGACCTGCTTTTTCCATCACGAAATCACATTCGTCAATACAAGCAGTACAGTTTACACATTCTAACTGTGTTCCATTTCGGATATCAATCCCAGTAGGACAAACGTTCACACATTGCTTACAGTCAATACAATCTCCAATTCCCTCCGCTTCTCTATCTACGCCTTTTTTAAATTTACCTCTTCCCTTGGTACGTTCTCCACGTACGTGATCATAAGCAACAATAATCGATTTATTATCTAAAAGCACACCTTGTAAACGTCCGTAAGGACAAGCGATTACACATACTTGTTCTCTAAACCAAGTGAAGACAAAGTAGAAGGCTGAAGTAAAAATAATCAATCCAATAAAATTACCCATATGAGCAAAAGGACCATCTTCAACCATTAGCAATACAGCATCACTTCCGATAATATAGGATAAGAATACGTTAGCGATAAGGAATGAAATGATAAAGAAGATAAACCACTTCAAGAGTCTCTTGCGTATTTTCTCTGAGTTCCACGGTTGTTTATCCAACCTCATTTGCGCGCCTCGATCGCCGTCTATCCAATATTCGATTCGCCTGAAAACCATTTCCATAAAAATAGTTTGCGGACAGATCCAACCGCAGAAAATACGACCAAATGAAACCGTAAATAACGTTACAAAAACAACTCCAATAATCATTGAAATTACGACCAAGTAAAAGTCTTGTGGCCAAAAGGGGAAGCTAAAAATGTTGAACTTTCGATCGATCACATTAAATAGCAACAATTGATTTCCATTAATTTTAATGAACGGTGCTACAAGTAAAAAAATCAGCAAGAGGTAACTTACAACTTTTCTCTTGTTATAGTATGGCCCAGACGGCTTTTTGGGATAAATCCATGCCCTTTTACCATCTTTGTCAATGGTACTTATCGAGTCTCTAAAACTCTCATTATTTCCATTTTCCATAGCCTTGTGTGTTTTTTATAAAAGGAGTTGAGTATGTGTATAAATACTCCACTCAACTCCTTTTTATGTGTTTATTAGTTTTTTTTTGTTTGTGTCAGTGTTATTCCTGACTTGCTTCCACTGCGTCTGTCGCTGCAGCTTCGTCACTTGGTACAGCAGCTTCCTCATTTGCTTCAGCATCTGCTGAACCTTCTAATTCTGCTTTTGACCAGATGATATCTCCTTCTGCCTCTTTTGGACTCGCAGGAGTTGTACCATTTAAAGAAATAACATAAGACGTTACTTTTTCAATTTCAGATGGTTTTAGTGTTTTTTCCCAATCTACCATCCCTTTACCAGGACGTCCTCCTTTAGCAATGGTGTGGAAAATATTTTTAACACCCCCACCTAAAATCCAATGATCATCCGTTAGGTTCGGTCCGATTCCTCCACCACCATCAGCTTGGTGACAAGCCATACAATTGGTATCAAAAATCTTTTTACCTGCCGCTAATGAACTTTCATCTGTTAAGTATTGTGCCTCATCTGCAGAGATTAAATCCGCTGCGGTTTTTCTATACTCTTCAATTTGTTCTTTGGCAATAGCCACTGACTTTTCGTATTCTACAATTTGGTTGTCGCCTCCAAATACGTGGAATCTCAATAAGTATACAACAGAGAAGATTACTGTGATATAGAATAACCCTACCCACCATGGTGGTAATTCGTTATCTAACTCTTTAATCCCATCGTAGTCATGATCCATCAACAACTCGCTCTCCTCACTTACGGATGTTGTGCGCGTCATTTTTTGCATCAATCGTTTTACCCAAGGTCTATCTGCAAAGGAAAGGTTGTCTTCTTTTTCTTTCGCTGCCAACTCCTCTGGAGTCATCAAGCGATTGAGTACTTTATTCGTCGCAGCGGCTACAATTTCTACAGCGATCACGGCGAATAAAAACAAGCCCAACAAAATAAGCACCGCAGGATGATCGATGAAAGCAGGTCTTTGTGCTGTTCCGCCTGCTACCCATTCTACTAATACATAAAATAGCAAGAATAGTAATGGAACTCTTACATATACTGGAAAATACTTTTTCATAATTTTTCTGAATTAGGATCAACATTGTGCTTTTCATCATCTAGAAATGGCATATTGCTCAATTCTTCAATCGTTTCTTTTTTATAGGTAAATACCCATACAAACAAGCCTACAAAAAAGGTAAAGAATATAAGCAGGGATATAATTGGATAAATTTCTATCCCTCCTATTGTCTCCATTGTATGTTTAATAAATTTCAACATAATGCTTTCTCTTTTTTATTATTCCTCAACTCTATTTTTGATGTCTGTACCTAAACGTTGTAAGTAAGCAACCATAGCAACAATCTCACGCTCGCTCATTGGAACGAACTCCTGTCCATTTTCTTTAGCTGCTTTTTCACTAGCTAAATATGATTCTTTATAATCCGGATCCGTTTGGAAATTTAGAGCAATTTGCTCCCCTTGTTCCTTCATGGATTGTCTTGCATTTGCAATATCTTCATCGGTATAAGGAACACCTAATGTTCTCATTACGCTCATTTTCTTCTCAATACGTGAGAAATCCGCTTGTTTGTTATCGAACAACCATTTGTATCCTGGCATAATAGATCCTGGAGATGTTGATTGTGGATTATACATGTGGTTGAAATGCCAGATATCTGAATATTTCTGTCCTACGCGCATTACATCTGGTCCCGTACGTTTAGAACCCCATAAGAATGGATGGTCATATACATACTCTCCCGATTTTGAATACTCTCCGTAACGTTCTACTTCTGAACGGAATGGTCGAATCATTTGCGAGTGACATCCCACACATCCTTCACGGATATACAAGTCTCTACCTTCTAACTCTAATGGAGTATAAGGTTTCACACTTGAAATGGTTGGAATATTAGATTTTACGAAGATTGTTGGTACAATCTGTACGATACCCCCAATTAAAATCGCAACAGTTGTTAAGATTGTAAATTGGATTGGTCTTCTCTCTAACCAAGTATGCCAAGCTTCTCCTTTTAAACGAGAAGCAGAAATTCTTTTTAATTCTGGTGCTTCTGCTAATTCGTCTTCTACTGGTTTACCAGCTCTTACTGTTTTGTATACTAAGTAAATCAATACGAATAATCCGATTAGGTAGAATGATCCTCCAATCGCACGCATGATATACATCGGCATAATTGCAGTTACTGTTTCAAGGAAGTTACCATATTTCAATGTTCCTGATGGATCGAAGTCTTTCCACATTAAGTGTTGAGAGAAACCAGCTACATATAAAGGAATCGTATATAAGATAATCCCTAAGGTTCCGATCCAGAAGTGGAAGTTAGCCAAAGCTTTCGAATACAATTCTGTTTTTGTCATTCTCGGGATTAACCAGTACACCATACCAAAAGTCATAAAACCATTCCATGCTAAGGCTCCAACGTGTACGTGAGCAACGATCCAGTCAGTATAGTGTGCAATCGCGTTTACGTTTTTCAACGACAACATCGGTCCTTCAAACGTCGCCATTCCGTACCCTGTAATACCTACTACGAAGAATTTCAACACAGGATCTACTCTTACTTTATCCCAAACTCCACGCAAGGTTAACAATCCGTTGATCATACCTCCCCAAGATGGAGCAATCAACATCACAGAGAATACTACTCCTAAGTTTTGCGCCCATTCAGGTAAAGCGGAATACAACAAGTGGTGTGGTCCTGCCCAGATATATAAGAAAATTAATGACCAGAAGTGAATAATAGATAGACGGTACGAATATACCGGTCTATTCGCCGCTTTTGGCAAGAAGTAGTACATCAATCCTAAGAACGGTGTTGTCAAGAAGAAGGCCACGGCATTGTGTCCGTACCACCACTGCACCAGTGCATCTTGAACCCCTGCATACACAGAGTATGATTTTAATCCGTGAACAGGTAACTCTAAAGAGTTAAAGATGTGTAATACTGCTACTGTTACAAAAGTTGCTAAATAGAACCAGATAGCAACATAAATGTGACGCTCTCTACGATTGATGATCGTCATAATCATGTTGATACCAAACGTAACCCAGATCACCGCAATAGCGATATCAATTGGCCACTCTAATTCAGCATACTCTTTTGAAGTAGTAAAACCTAGAGGCAAGGTAATTGCTGCAGCAGCAATAATCATTTGCCATCCATAAAAGTGAATGTTACTCAAAACATCACTGTACATTCTTGACTTACACAAGCGTTGTAAAGAATAGTAAACTCCTGCAAAGATTGCATTTCCAACGAAAGCAAAAATAACTGCATTCGTATGTAGCGGTCGTAATCTTCCGTAGCTCAACCAAGGAATTCCATCGGTTAAATTAGGAAATATAAACAGTACCGCTAATAGTAATCCTACAAGCATCCCAACGGCACCAAAAAAGATTGAGGCGTAAAGGAATTTCTTTACAATTTTGTTGTCATAATAAAATTGTTGCACTTCCATAGTTGTTTATATTTGATTTTCTTTTTGATTAATTTTTTCACCTTGCTTCTCTTCTGTTTTCTTCTCGATTTTCTTTTCGGTTTTCAACTCATCATCGAATAACATGCGTACAGAAGGCGTATAAGCGTCGTCAAACTGACCACTTTTTACAGACTTAATAAAAATGTAGAGGAAGATCCCTGCCACAAAAACACTGATACTAATTAAGAAATAAATAACACTCATACCTCATTATTATTAAAACAAAGTTAACAATATATATTAGCTAAAAATATGATAAATATCACCAAAAACCTAATAATTAGTTTTTTTATTTTATCCTTTTTCCATAATAATTTGTCAATACGGTAACAAAGCTAATAATAGTAAACGTACTGATTGGCATTAAGATAGCAGCCAGCAAAGGCGACATCATATTCATGATAGACACTGTTATTCCAATGACATTATACGTTAATGCCAGTACATAACTAAGTTTAATCACTTTAACAGATTGTTTAGAAAAAACTAAATAACTGAGCAAACGATCAAAAACACTCGCATCTAAAATGGCATCACTTGCTGGTGTAAACACATTGACATTCTCTGAGACAGATACCCCAACATTACTTTGGGCTAAAGCGCCTGCATCATTTAATCCATCTCCAATCATCATCACATTACCGCCTTGTTGTTGCAAGGCCTTGACATATTCTAATTTTTCTTCGGGCTTTTGGTTAAAAGCCAGTGCAGTATCTGCTGGTAAAATTGCTTCTAGGTAGGCTTTTTCTCCTTCGTTATCTCCTGAGAGAATACTCAAGTTGTACTGGTGTTTACGCAAGTTTTTGAAAAGCGTTTCCAAACCAGGACGATAGTGATTCTCAAAGATAAACTTGCCGAAATATTGCCCATCAATAGCGATGTGTACTGCTGTTTCATTTATTTTACTTTCAGTCGTTGCTTGCACTAAAGCCGCAGAACCTATTTTATATACTTTTCCATTAATCTCTCCTATGATTCCCTTTCCGGCCAACTCTTCAAACTGCGTCGGTTTACGCACTACTTTAGCATGTAAAAACGCATACAGTTTGCGGCTTAGTGGGTGATTGGAAGCACGTACTATGTTCTTAATGTCAGTTTGTTGTTCTTTGGTCAGTTCCAAACCGTCATACTGAATCCCAGACTGTGCATTGGTTGTAATAGTACCCGTTTTATCAAAAACCAGCGTATCTACTTTGGCCATTTGCTCTACGACTGTTACATTTTTGAGGAAAAACTTTTTGCGCCCTAAAATGCGAATAGCATTCCCCAACGTAAAAGGAGCTGTCAGTGCTAAAGCACAAGGACAAGCCACAATTAAAATGGCTGTAACGACGTTAAATGCGCTATTGAGATCTACAAAAGCCCAACCTAAAAAGGCCAAAACCGAAATGGTTAATAGAGCTGGTGTAAAGTAGTGACTAACGGTATCCGTAATGGTTTTGTATTTTAAGTCGACGCGTTTCTGGAACACTTCATTACTCCACAACTGGGTCAAATAACTTTGAGATACTTTATTAATTGCTTCTACCTCTACGGCATCTCCCATTTGCTTACCTCCAGCAAAGAGTTTATCACCTGATTTTTTCTCTACGGGAATAGCTTCTCCTGTTACAAAGCTGTAATCAACATACGCGCGTTCAGACAACAGAATAGCATCCACAGGCAATAATTCTTGATTGCGAATCAAAAGGCGATCGCCTTGTTCTACTTCATACACCTGAATAGGCTCCTCTACGCCGTCTTTACCCAACTTGGTAATCGCAATAGGGAAATACGATTTATAATCGCGCTCAAAGGACAAAAAGTTATAGGTGCGTTGTTGAAATAGTTTTCCCAATAGCATAAAGAACACCAACATCGTCATACTGTCAAAGAACCCCGGTCCTAAATCGAAAACAATATCTACTGTACTTCGAATAAACATGACGATAATCCCCAAAGACATCGGAATGTCAATGGTGTAATTTTTCGTTTTTATTCCCGTCCAAGCCGCTTTGTGATACGGAGAGGCCGAGTAGAAAAACACAGGCAAAGACAAAAACAAGATCAACCAGCGGAAGAAACTCTTGTATTGCTCCATCCAAACGTCATCAATATTGAAATACTCTGGAAAAGACAACATCATCACATTGCCATAACAAAAAAAAGCAACCCCTATTTTATAGATCAAACTGCGATCGATACTATTGGGTTTTTCCTCATAGTTTTTCAAACTGATATACGGTTCATAACCGATGCGACAGAGCAACAAAACAATTTCCTTTAAATCAATGTTTTCTGTATTGTATGTAATGGTTGCTTTTTTTTCTGGGAAGTTGACCAAAACGCGATAAACACCAGCATTTAACTTGTGTAAGTTCTCTAAAATCCAAATACAAGAGCTACAGTGAATATGGGGAATATACAAGGAAACAATAGCCGTTGTCCCCTCGTTAAACTCCAGTAGTTTTTCTACAATATCAGGATTGGTTAAGAAATCGTATTTCCCTTGCACATCTTCAGGAGTGGCTCCCGGTGTTGATTCAAGGTCATAATAACAGGTTAAATCGTTTTCATTAAAGATTTCGTAGACGGTTTTACAACCGTTACAACAAAACATTTTTTCATCGTAGTCTATACGATTAAATGCAGTAACACTGTTACCACAATGAAAACACGCTTTTTTCTCCATAAAATTTGCTCATTTACCTTGTACAAAGGTCTTAGTTAATTCTCCTAAAATTTATGACATTTATCAGTAAATAGCACTATCTTTGCAATGGTATTTTCACCATTTGCATTAAAAATAGTATATTCAGGTATGGGACGATGTGAGCAATGTATGATTAGAGAATTTAGTTCTCTAAAAGCTTTAACTAGAGAGGAGTTACTAGCTATTTCTGAAACAAAAACCCACTTTATCATTAAAAAAGGAGAAAACATATTCTCTGAGGGGGAGAGTTTGAATGGCGTTTATTGTATCAAAGAGGGATTCTGTAAATTGACGAAGTTAAATTCCAATGGCAAAGACTCCATTGTAAAATTAGCAAAACGAGGAGATTTACTGGGGCAGCGTTCGATTATCAATGAGGAGGCGTCCAATCTTTCTGCGACAGCTTTAGAAGATATGCAAGTGTGTTTCATTCCCAAAAAAGAAATGTTGGACAACTTCACGGACAACAATAAATTCTCTCTGTTGGTTACACGTGACATTTGTACGCATTTAAAAGATGCGGATCAAGATTTAGCCAACCAAACCCACAAAACAGTCAAAGAGCGCTTAGCCATCATGTTATTGAAGCTAGAAGACTTAGGTGGTTCTTCTGCTGAAACTCAAGCATTAAACATCAAGTTATCGCGAGAGGATTTAGCTAATATGGTTGGAACAGCAACTGAAAGCTGTATTCGTTTACTTTCTGAACTCAAAAAAGAGGGCATTATCCAGCTCAAAGGGAAAGACATTATTCTTGTTGATAAGCGCGAGCTTCGTGCATTGGCAGAATAAATGCGAACTGTTGTTTTAATTTAATTAAATTCATCTATATTTTTATGCAAATGATGCAAAATAACTTATTTTCGCATTATGAAGCATACTACTATAGATACGTTAAAACAACTGATTAGTTCACCTGCGAAGAGCTTTACTATCATTCCCCATCGCAACCCCGATGGCGATGCTATTGGTTCTTGTTTAGGCTTATATCATGTATTAAAAAAACTGGGACACAAAGTAGAAGTGATCTCCCCAAATGAATACCCTAATTTCTTGGCGTGGATGCCAGGTACTTCTCATATTAAGGTTTACGATTTTAATAAAACAGCTGGACAGCATATTATAAAAAACAGCGACTGTATTTTTACCTTAGATTTTAATATTCTATCGCGTACAGGCGATGAAATGGGCGCTTTTTTAGCAACACTCTCCAATGATTTTGTTATGATTGATCACCATCAAATGCCTGGTGATTATGCTAAACTAACCTTTTCTGATACTTCTTTTGGTTCTACCTGTGAATTGCTTTATTCCCTTTTGGAGCAAATGCAATTGACAGACTTGATAGACAAAGAGACTGCTACTTGTATTTACACTGGTATTGTTACGGATTCTGGATCATTTAGATTCCCGAAAACAACAGCCAAAACCCATCAAGTAGTTGCTGCCTTAATCGACAAAGGCATTGACAATCCCGCCATTCACCACGCTCTTTTTGACAATAGTTCCTTCAATCGCTTACAATTGATGGGAAGAGCCTTGCAAAACTTGCATCTGATTCCCAATGCACAAGCTTCTTACTTATTTTTAAGCGATCAAGAGTTGGAAGAATTTAAACACCAAAAAGGCGATACAGAAGGGCTTGTCAATTACGGTCTTTCCATTGCTGGAATTGATTTAACCGCTTTCTTTATTGAACGTAAAGAAGAGGGAATCATCAAGATTTCCTTCCGTTCTTCTGGTACCCTCGATGTGAATCAATTGGCTCGAACGTATTTTGAAGGAGGTGGACACATCAATGCAGCAGGAGGTAAATCGACCTTATCACTAGAAGACACGATTAAACGCTATACCGAAATTGTAAACAATCACAAACAAGACTTTTATGCTTAACCCTCGTTTTTGTTTTGCCTTGCTTGCCTTTACTTGTCTTTTGACTAGCTGTCAGGAAAAACAAGAGGCGAGAAAACCAATTTCTCAATCGAAATCTGTTGAGACCAAACTTTCTATTGATCGCAACATCGAATTGAGAGAAAGCGAAGAAGATATCTTCACAAGATACAGAGAACACGATACAGCCAACGAATATTTTCATTCGAATACAGGCTTCTGGTTCGCCTATCAGCAACGAGAGGTCAAAGACTCTATTAAGCCGAAAAAAGGCGATCTTGTGCGCTATACGTACGAAATTCACAGTGTCAATGACAGTATTATTTACGCCAAAACGGATATTGGTTCTCTGACGTATAAAGTAGACGAAGAAGATATCTTACCTGTATTGAGAAGCAGTCTAAAAATGCTAAAAGCCAAGGAACAAATCAAAGTATTAACTCCTTCCAATATGGCGTATAGCTACCTAGGCGACCAGAAAGCAATTACCAAGAATCAACCTTTAATCGTAATCATCTCCTTAGAATCAATCACAAAATCTAATTAATAAAAATGAAAAAAATGACGAGTTTAATTTTAAGTTTAGTCGCTTTAGTGTCGGCTTGCACAACTCAGAAGTCAGATTTACCTGACGGGTTGTATGCAGACATAAAAACAAACAAGGGCAATATTATTGTTGAGTTAGCGTATGAAAAAGCACCAATTACCGTGGCTAACTTCGTGAGCTTGGCTGAGGGAAAAAACCCTTTTGTCGATGAGCAATACAAAGGAAAACAATATTTTGATGGGATTAAATTTCACCGTGTAGAAAACAATTTCGTTATCCAAGGTGGAGATCCTACAGGAACTGGTGCAGGTGGACCAGGCTATGTATTTCAAGATGAATTCTCTCCTGAATTAACACACGATAAAGCAGGTACGTTATCCATGGCTAACAGTGGACCTTTCACCAATGGAAGTCAGTTTTTCATCACGCATAAACCTACTCCATTCTTAGATAACAGACATTCTGTTTTCGGTTATACAGTAAAGGGAATGGATGTAGTAAATAGCATTGTAAAAGACGATGTAATCGAAAGTGTAAAAATCATTCGCCAAGGGAAAAATGCGAAAAAATTTGATGCTGTAAAAGTATTCAAAACCTACTTTGAAGAAGCAGCAAAGGAGAAAAAAGAAAAAGAAGACAACTTGAACAAAACACAAGAAACCTATGCAACTAAATTCAAAGAGTTGAAGAGTACTGCAAAAGTGTTGGATTCTGGTTTATCTTATGTGATTGTAGAAAAAGGAGAAGGAAAAAAACCTGTAATCAGCCAAGAAGTATTTGTAGATTACGCAGGATTCTTTGAAAATGGAATGGTGTTTGACTCGAGCATTGAATCGATTTTAAAATCATTTAACATGTTTGACCAACGCAGAGCTGATATGAAAGGATACAGTCCAATTCCATTCAAATTTGGCGCTAAAACAGGTTTAATCCCTGGATTTATCGAAGGAATTGAGCAAATGAGTTTTGGGGATACTGCTGTTATCTTTATTCCAGCTCACTTAGCTTATGGTGAACGTGGTGTAGGACCAATCCCACCTAATACAGATTTAGTATTTGAGTTGAAGTTATACGAAAATGCAGATAGAAAATAAAAAAAACCTCCGCTAAAGCGGAGGTTTTTTTTATTTTCTATCTGCATTTTCGTATAACTTCAACTCAAATACTAAATCTGTATTATGTGGGATAGTTCCTACACCACGTTCACCATAAGCTAAGTGAGATTTAATAAAGATAGATCTGAA
>JASLHL010000238.1 GCA_030152225.1 Flavobacterium sp.
GCCAATTCCAGAACTTGTCGCTTATTTTAAAGCGTTACCACTGGATAAAAAATGGGCGAGTTTAGTTACCGAAATCGACCAAGACGGTGGAAATGAAATTTATATGACTATTTGTCCTTTTTGGGATGGAGAAGATGATGCGTTTACAATTGAATCATTTTCTGACGTCGATCAGTTTCCCAATTTAAAGAAAATGACGTTGTTCTCAACTGATGAAGCTATAGTAAAAGCCTTACAAGACAAGGGAATAGCTATCATAAGCTAATTGTTATGAAAATACTGGATTCAGAAAAAAAGATAACAAGGGATGAGATTAAGGCAATCGAACAGACCTATGGGATTACATTGCCTGCTGACTTGATCGATTTTTATGTGCAATACAACGGAGCGATGACGCTAGAAAATTGGAATGAAGGATTGGATTTAAACATACCCTTTGATGGTTTTTTACCCTTTAAATATGGAGCACATACGATTGAAGAAAACATGGCGTTAGGACTTCAAAAAGGGGGAGTCATCTTTGCTATAAACGCAATTGGAACCTTGTTTTTTATATCGATTCAACCAGAAACTTTTGGTGTGATCTATACCAAAAGAAGCAATAGTGAGGAAATTAGAAAACACGTTGAAAGTTTTTCTCAGTTCTTAGAAGGGTTAAATTATATAAAGGTGCGATATAAATTGTTATGAATTGGATTGAACGATATAACAATAAAGAAGAAGTCAACGTTTGGAATGAACTAAGAGCGTTAGATTACAATCAGTTAAGCGAGGGTGAAACGGAAGAAGTGATGGCCGTTGTCAAAGAAACTATTGCTCGAATTTTACATAATATTAGCGTGATTTATGAGGTTTTTGGGCTAGCTTATAAGCACACTCAAACAGCTGATGCACTTCTTTTCGCGCTGCATAACAAGACTAGACCTTATGGATTTCTGTCTGTTTTCTTGGATTGTTTTTTAAAAAATATCGATCATGTTGACTTTATTCAGCTAAGAGACAAGCATTTTCCACATGAAAGTGAGTTAGATCCCCTATATATAGCATCTGTTCAAGACATGATTGCCCTATTATCTGATGGCAGTTGGGAAGAAGAAATGGAAGATTTGATGGAGGAAGGAGAAAAACCATATCTCTATATCAGTCCAGATATCTACCATAAAGATCATTGTAGTGGTGGGATGCCCTACGGCATCGTGCTAGAGCATAAGCCTGTACTAGATTCATTCCTTTGTAATACAAAATATGGAGCGCTATACTTTTTAGATTACCTGCGCCTTACTTTTGATCACTGTGGTTTTACTAATTTGAAAGAAGAGCATGATATTCCAGTCTCGTACAAAACAGCAATTAAAAGTAAATTACGGGCTTTCTAGTGAAACGAAGGCTATTGGCAAGATTGAAATTAGAAGTACATAGAATAAGTAAATATGAAAATAGAGGAAGAAACGTTAAATAAAGCTGTAATAACCTCACAAGATATTATAAGTGATAAATCTTTTATTCGTCATGTGTATGATGATGAAGATGGAGCGATTGGCAAGAAAAACGAAGCAATGCTTTAGCTATAAAACCCAAGGGGTAAAACAGGATGATTGACCAATAATAGCTAATTACCAAATTTTATATCAGTTAGAATACGATGAGATTAACAGAGGGGGAAGCCATTCAAATAGCCAAACAATATCAACAGCGATATCCATCGTTAAAGAATACGATTGTACGGGCACAATTTAACCCAAAGTTTAATGTTGTAGGAGAAAAAGCGTGGATTGCAATTGGGGTGTTTGAACTTTTTGGGGAAATACAGGAGTTTTTTTATGTGATTTCAGATGAAACGGGGGAGGTTGAATATACTTTTAATGAACATGGTAGTATAAATCCACAGCACTAGATTTTTTAATTTGTGTGTACAAGGCACGTATCGTTTTTTTCATCAGTATGTAGTTGCTTTTATCAAGTGGAGCTGATTTTGTTAACTTGGGAATTTTACTCTGAAATGCACATGATCAGGAAGATACTTCGGTAGTAAAGGTCAAATAAACACCTGAAAATTAAAAGAGAAGATAGCCCAACAAAGCTCCTACTAAAACAATAAAAGCACTATTTACTTTTTTAAATGTAAAAACGAGTATACCACTAAGTAGGGTAATAACAAGGGTTTGCCAGTTGAGCAAAACATCTCGTGTCATCGTTACACAAACAGCGACAATCAAAGCAACAGAGGCAACATTTACCGCGTCTAAAAAGACAGATAATCCTTTTGAGTTGCGCAGTTTTTTCATCAACGGATTGATTAAGGCTACTAGAACAAAGGAAGGTAAAAAAATCGCAAGGGTCGATAGGAGAGCCCCTGATAATCCATTAATTTGAAAACCAATAAAAGTGACGGAAGAGAAAACGGGCCCAGGAGTGAATTGCCCTACAGCAATCGCATCCATCAGTTCTTCTCTTGTTAGCAATCCTGTTTGTACTAGTTCTGTATCTAAAAAGGCAAATAGAACATAACCACTACCATAAAGTATAGCCCCTATTTTTAAAAAAATCCAAAATAACTGTCGATTGGTTGTCGTGAAAAACGGACTTTGTATGCTTAGTATAATAGGTAATGCAATCAAGCTTTGTAAGGTATTTTGCTTTCTCGTCTTGATAAAAAACAAGGCATAGGCTAAAAATCCAGCCCCAAACAATAAAAAGATTTCACTAACCCCTAGCAAAGAAGCTACCAAGACGATTAGCCCCAAAAAGGTTAAAAAGGTGGAGGTAATCGATTTTTTAGCTAGTGGAAAAACAGCTCCAAGCATAATGGCTATAATTGCTGGTTTAATTCCGTATATAAAAGGTTGTACTTGTGGTAATTGTCCATATAGTTTATAAAAGTAGGCGAGAGCACCCGTTAGCAAAATAGCAGGAAAAATAAAACATAACCCTGCAATTATAAGGCCCCTCCAACCCCCTTTGTCATAACCAATATGAATAGCCATTTCTGTACTGTTAGGACCAGGGATTAAATTGGTAGCTCCCAGTAGATCTAAGAAATGTTGTTCATCCATCCATTTTCTTTGTACAACTACTTCCTCTCTCATCATCGCAATATGCGCTGCAGGTCCCCCAAAACCAATTATTCCCAGTTTTGTAAAGACTTTGGCTATTTCTTTTAGGCTTACTTTTTCTGACATATTATTCCCTACATTTAGTTTTTTACTACAATCAACCTATTCAATGGTATTGCGTGATAGGAACATTGCGTAAAACTAAAGATAATTTAATACCCAGCGGTTACCTAAATGTAAACAAAAAGTGGGAATACCCACTCAAATAGATAAATACTATTAGTTAACACCAGTACTTGTTTGCTGTCTTAGTTATGTTTTTTAAAAGATGTAATAGGATAAAAAGAATACGAAAACAATACAATTTTATTTCCAATGGCTTTGGAATTTTATTGCCTTTGGCGGAATACCAAAAAGGTAACGATCTCTTTTTAGGAGACAGTTACCTGATTGATTAATACTATAAAGCTTTTATTTAGGACGAAATATGCAAACTAAGGAACCCGAGTAAAAGGGGGTGTTTTCCATGTTCCATCCAGCATGTCTTTTTTAGGATAGTAAACGCGGAGGGTTAGACTAAAATTAGTAAGAGGGGCGGGTAGCCAGTTCTTCTCCTTCTCGGGGCCGGGATTTTCATTTTGAATGTAAATCTCTAAAGAGCCATCAGCATTAAAAACAAGATCACTTCGATCTCCAAGAGTGAATCGATCTAAATCATTGGGAAAAAAGAATCCACTGCTATTATACAAAGTTAAGGACCAAAAAGCATGAGCTGGAGGTAATTTATCTTTTTCAAATCGAAGGACGTATGAATTGGTTCCGAGTAAGACTTTGTTTTCTGAATCTAAGAAGCCTGTTGGATAGATGGCATCTTCTGGAAGGTTAGCCCCTAATCCAAAACGTGTAACATAAGCTCTGTGAAAGTAATCCGTTCCATAATCACCTGTGTCTTCCAAGATAGCCCAACCATTGACAATCGGTAGTTCATTTTGTCTAGTATCTAATTTTAGAGTCATGGCCGTAGGAATGTTTTTTATCACCTCTTGTTCAGCAGCAGTGAAGTTTTCAAGCGTAAATGTTAAACCTTCTCCAATTCCAATTTTATTGATGCGCTTTATAAACGCAGCATCTTGAGCAAGTGGGGGATTTTCTTTTAGGATGCGGTTCATATAGTTAAAGAATTCTTCAATTGGCATATGTTCTACAATTGTGTTGGGATCTTCTTTGGATAAATTGGGTTCCAAAGGAGGCACTTGATATCCTTCAG
>JASLHL010000250.1 GCA_030152225.1 Flavobacterium sp.
TACTGCAAGGCTCCATTGTCCTTGCAGTACGAACTTCTGACGATGCGGATACCGTTCAGTTTGATGTCGCAAGTATACAAGAACAAGCATTTATTTGTGTCAATGAAGCCCATGACTTTCCTACTCATATTACCTATCAAAGGGAAGGAGAAACACTCCATGCGAAAGTGTCAAACAAAGAAATGGAAATTGATTTTACGTTTGTGAAAAAGTAAAAGTTTAAAAAGAGTAGAATGAAATAGAGCATAAAAAAAGACCTAATCTCTCGATTAGGTCTTTTACCTTGTAGCGAAGACGGGAGTTGAACCCGTGACCTCAGGGTTATGAATCCTGCGCTCTAACCGACTGAGCTACCTCGCCTTATATTGGACTGCATTATTTTGTTAATGCGAGTGCAAATATAGAACAAAATATATAGAATGCAAGGCATTAAAGCCCGATTTTATATAGAGTTTTAAATTTTAACATTTGTTTTTTGTTTTCATTTACTTATCCTATTTGTAATCAAGGACTAACAGTTACTGTTGGCGGAAAATAAAAAAATAAAAAAAAAACGTCTCGACTAAGCTTTCGGTTTAACCATCTTCCCAACGGTGTAATTCAAACCAAAGGCTGCAATTAAAAAGAGGGATCCCATGACAATCCACAAGATGTCATAACCAAAGTAGGTAACTAGTTTGGTACCTAAAATCGGAGAGATAATAAAACCTATGGCAAAAGTTAAACCATTAACGCCCATATAAGAGCCCTTGCTATTATCATCCGCGCGCATAGCGGTTACCGTTGAGGTATAAGGAAAGATCAGCATTTCTGATATACTCAAAAAAGTAATAGACAAGAAAATAGAGAGGATGCTATGATCCAGTAGGAAAATACCAAAAGCCAATGGTGCAATTAGTGCCCCGTAGAAAATGGTTTTTTGCGTTGTTAAATGGCGTTCAGCCATGTGAACCAACAACATTTCAGTTAGGAAAATTAGCAAACCACTATACCCCAACACAATTCCAATCTCTAGTTCCGTGAGTCCACCAACTTTTTCGTAAAAGATGGGTAGGGTACTGAATAGCTGTAAAAAGGCGATCGAATACAACGTACAGAACAAGCTGTAGAATAAGAATAAACGATCCTTATATGGAGATTGACGTTGAGTTGTCGACATGCCCAAAGCGATCTCTTCCTCCTCTTCAGCGATGGGGGTCGGTTTAGGATTTTCTTTGCGCCCTTTAAAGAAATAGATAAAAACAACGGCTGCAAAGAAAGCTGCCCCTGCATTGATGTAAAACAATAAGGCATACGAAATAGCCGCTAACATACCTCCCATAGCAGGACCAACAGAGAACCCCAAGTTAACCGCCATTCGGTTTAAAGAAAAAGCACGGGTAATATTCTCAGGTCGCGCGTATTTGGTGATTGCCACAGAGTTCGCAGGACGAAACATCTCGCTGATGGTACTCTGACAGAAAATCATCACTGCCAAGCTAATCACCGAAGTAAAGTGGGGGAGTAAGATAAACATGGGAATACTTCCCAATAAACTTAAATACTGTAATTTGTAGTTTCCGATTTTGTCTGTTAGCCAGCCTCCTAACATGGAGCCAATCATCGAACCAAGTCCATAACACGCTAAAACATAGCCCGTTTGTTCGTCTTCAAAATGGAGTTCCTTTGACATATAAACACCTAGGAAAGGAAATACCATCGATCCGGCTCTATTGATTAACATAACGATGGCTAGCATCCAAGAGGCTGAGGATAATCCTCGGTAAGAGTCCAGATAAATTTGGTATATTTTTCTCATAAAGCGTTTAATCTATATAATCAGGGTTTGGGTTTTTCTTTTTTGAGCTTTTCAGCTTCTCGCATTGCGTTGTAGTAAGCCGCTCGGCTTAACGGTTCGTATTCATCAGTTTCACCAAGCATAACAATGGCCTCATTTTCGGCCTTTCGGTAGCTGTAATGCGCCAGATTTCCCGTACGGGTACACACCGCGTGTACTTTCGTGACGTATTCGGCAGTAGCCATTAAGGCAGGCATTGGACCAAATGGATTTCCTTTGAAGTCCATGTCTAGACCAGCAACAATAACGCGAATACCCGAATTGGCTAAATCATTACACACATTGACAATCTCAGCATCAAAAAATTGCGCCTCATCAATGCCAACGACATCACAACCACTCGCCAATAATCGAATGCTATCTGCCGTGGGAACAGGCGTTGATCGAATCTCATTCGCATCGTGTGAAACGACGTATTCATCGTGATAACGCGTATCAACAGCAGGTTTAAAAATTTCGACTTTTTGCTTGGCAAATTGGGCTCTTTTTAATCGGCGAATCAGTTCTTCTGTTTTTCCAGAAAACATTGACCCACAGATTACTTCGATCCATCCAAACTGTTCTTTGTGATTAACGGGAATTTCTAGAAACATTTTGTAATTTTCGGCCTAAAACCAGTAGTTTTTTTGTTACTTTGTGAAGGACAAATTTATCAAAAAAAGCTTGTATAATTTACTAATGAAATTAAAAGTTATGAAGAAAGTCTTAGAGGGAGAGTTGTTGAGCATCGTTCATCGCGTATTGCAGATGAAAGATACAGATGTAGATAAGTTATATGTTGAAGCCAAAGAACTGTATGAAAAGCTTCAAATTTTAAAATTTTATCAAGATAACCTAGCGTTAGGACTTGTAAAAGACATCACTGAAGATCAGTTAGTAGAGAAGTTAAGTGCCGTAGCATTTGCTCAGACAAGTGAAGTAGAAACACCAACACAAATTGAAACAAATCGACAAGAGGAAGAAGAAAGATCGCAAATCCCGACGGATTTATTGGCGGAAGACTATCCCATTGTCGTAGAAGCAGAAAAAGAGGTTGTTGTAGACTTTGAAGCTTTGCCTTTCGATACAGCGGAGGAAAAAGTTGAAGAAATGGAAGAGGAGGAAGCAGAAATAGAAGGTCCTGAATCAAGGATTGAAGAGGAAATAATGGTAGCAGCTGAAACGGACGCTATCGAGGAGGAGGAAGAGGAAGAATTGGGCATTCCTATTGCCGAAATCGAAGAGATTACAACGAAGGAAGAAAGTACAGAAGAAGAGGATAATTGGACAGAGGAGGAAGAAAATGAAGAGGGAAATGAAGAGGAAGACGATTGGACCGAAGAAGATGTGTTGGAAATAGAAGAAGAATTAGCAGATCAGGCTGTAGCTGAAAGAGCAAATTCTGCGATTTTCGAAGAGGAGGAAGAAGAAACTGAGAAGCAAGAGGAGGAAGAAGTGGTATTTGCACCGCTAACAGCGAATCAACGCGAGGATAACCCTTTTGAAGGCTTTGATTTTGGAGAAATTGAGTTCATCCGAGTAGAAGACATCGCAAAAGAAGACACCATCGTAGTGGATGACAGCATGTTTGAACGCGTAGTTGCAGATGCAGCAGCTTCAACGGAAGCAGAAAATCAACCAACTGCGAGTTTCTTTGCGCAACAAATACAAGAGGAAGAAGCAAAGGAAGAAGAAGAGGTGAAGGAAGAAACAAAAGGGGATAACCAACAAAATATGTTGTTTAACTTAGATCAAGTTTCGGTACGAGAACCTCGAATTGTCAAAAAATCGATCAATGATATTTACCGCGGTACGATTATGGTAGGATTAAATGATCGCATTGCATTTGAAAAACACTTGTTTGCTAATAGTTCAGAAGATTTTAATCGCGTATTGTCTCAATTAAATACAGTGAGTACGTACGATGAAGCGAGAAGTTTTGTGGAGCACTTGGTCAAACCAGAGTACAACAATTGGGAAGGAAAAGAAGAATATGCAGAGCGTTTTATGACGCTAATTGAAAAGCGTTTCGAATAAAAATTATGGGGAAATTATACGTTGTACCAACGCCGATTGGCAACTTAGAAGACATGACCTTTCGCGCGATTAAAGTGCTGAAAGAAGTAGATTATATTTTAGCGGAGGATACGCGAAATAGCGGCAAGCTGTTAAAGCATTTCGAAGTGAATACGCCGATGATGAGCCACCACATGCACAATGAGCACAAAACGGTAGAAGGTTTAGTCAAGCGCATGCAAACAGGAGAAACCTTTGCGCTAATTTCAGATGCGGGAACTCCAGCAATATCAGATCCAGGCTTTTTATTGACAAGAGCATGTGTCGAAAATCAAATTGAAGTAGAGTGTTTACCTGGAGCAACGGCTTTTGTACCTGCCTTGGTTAACAGTGGATTGCCCAATGATAAATTTGTATTTGAAGGATTCTTGCCAGATAAAAAAGGCCGTCAAACGCGTTATTTGCAGTTGGCAGAAGAAACGAGAACCATGATCATCTACGTTTCTCCTCATAAATTAGTGAAAACACTAGGGGAGTTTCAAACCTATTTTGGTGAAGATCGCATCATCTCCGTTTCTCGAGAGCTGTCGAAATTACACGAAGAAACCGTTAGAGGTTCCGTTTTAGAGGTCCTCAAACACTTCGAAGAAAAACCACCCAAAGGCGAAATCGTCGTAGTGGTATCAGGTAAAAAATAAAAAACAAAAGGAGTTGTACACAAAGGGTATGACTCCTTTTGTTTTTTACAACTTCTTCAGCTGAATGACAAGAGTACTCCCGTGTTTTTTTTGCCAAAGAGGACTAATTACGTCAAGCTATACTAAAACCAAATTTATTTGCCGTTTTTTATTCTGATTTACAAGGAGAGAACAGAGAAATTGACGCCGAAGGACGGTTAATTATTAACGTTTTAAAAGGGTTAATCCTTGAAATTTTTTGATACATTTGATAAAAATGATACTAGATTATGTCACATAAAGTTACCACTACTTGGTTAGAGAATATGCAATTTGAATCGACGAATCCAAGTGGAGAAACCATGCGAATAGATGCAGGACCAGAAAATGGAGGAGACAATAAAGGGTTTCGTCCTAAAGCCTTGATGCTATCTGCTTTGGCAGGATGCTCAGGATTAGACGTTGCTTCTTTAATCAAAAAAATGAGATTAGACGTTGCTGATTTTAAAATTGAAACCGAAGGACTACTAACGGATGAAGATCCTGCTGTATACCATACTGTGCGTGTAGATTACCATTTTTATGGCGATAATCTCGATGAAGCCAAACTAAAAAAAGCCGTTGATTTATCGGTCGAAAAATATTGTGGAGTAATGCATATGTTTACGCAATTTGCGAAAGTAGAAACCACTATTCATTACCATAAACAACAATAATGCGGTGGACCTTAAAAGAGACAAAAGACCAAGAGAGTGTTGACCATTTAGTTCGCGTATTGGGTATTGATCCCATCTTAGCCAAGCTTTTGGTTGATCGTGGAATTACAACCTATGAGCAAGCGAAAAGTTTCTTTCGCCCTGCTTTAGAGGAATTGCATGACCCCTATCTGATGAAGGATATGGACAAAGCAGTTCTACGAATTGAACAAGCCATTGAGAACAAAGAAAATATAATGGTTTTTGGCGATTATGATGTGGATGGCACTACAGCGGTAGCGTTAGTCTATTCGTATATCCAAACGTATTATTCTCAGGTAGATCGCTATATTCCAGATCGCTATAAAGAAGGGTATGGCGTATCGTATCAGGGGATTGATTATGCAGCAGATAATGATATTAAGCTAATTATTGCACTTGATTGTGGGATTAAATCCATTGAACACGTCGAATATGCCAAGCAGAAAGGAGTTGATTTTGTGATCTGTGATCATCATTTACCCGGTGATCAAATTCCAGATGCAGTAGCCGTACTCGATCCCAAACGCAGAGATTGCACCTACCCTTATGATGAATTGTGTGGTTGTGGGGTAGGATTTAAATTAGTACAAGCGTTAGCTGCTAATCGAAATCAGACTATTGAAGATCTACGCCCTTATCTCGATCTGGTCGTAACGGCTATTGGAGCAGATATTGTACCTATTACAGGTGAAAATAGAATCTTGGCCTATTTTGGTTTAGAGGTGATTAATGGCAACCCGCGCCCAGGAATAAAAGCACTGCTTAATGTATATAAGCAAAGTAATTATACGGTTAGTGATATTGTTTTTAAAGTTGCACCGAAAATTAATGCTGCAGGACGAATACAACACGGCAATTACGCCGTTGACTTGTTAACTCGATTCTCGATGCGAGAAGCCGAAGAAACAGCAGAAATGATTATTGCTTTTAATGAAGAACGCAAAGTATTAGACCAAAACATTACAGAAGAAGCCAAAGATCAGATTATTGAAAATAGAGAAATTAACAATAAGTCGACGGTTGTTTTTCATCAGTCGTGGCACAAAGGAGTAATCGGCATTGTGGCTTCCCGCCTGATTGAAACCTATTATCGACCAACCGTTGTATTTACGGCTAGTGGAGATGTGCTAGCAGCTTCTGCTCGATCGGTTAAAAATTTTGATCTCTATGCGGCTTTAGAAGCGTGTTCGGATGAATTAATTCAGTTTGGAGGACATATGTACGCCGCAGGGATGACGTGTAAGAAAGAAAATTACCACAAGTTCAAAGCCAAGTTCGAAGAGGTGGTATCTAGCACCATATTGGAGCGAGATTTAATACCAGAAGTAGAAATAGATGCAATTCTTAATTTCGCTGAGATAACGCCCAAGTTCTGTCGGATATTAAGACAATTCGAGCCCTTTGGACCGGAAAATATGAGTCCAGTTTTCTTGACTAAAAACGTCTATGATACTGGATATGCACGTGGATTAGGAGCCAATCAGGAGCACCTGAAAATGTATGTGAGACAACGCGGGCATCTCGATAAAGGCTTTAGCGCCATCGGATTTTCCTTTGGTAAGTTCTTAGATGATATACAAAATCGTTCATTCTTTGATTTAGTCTATTCGATTGAAGAAAACGAATGGAAAGGTGAAATTAACAATCAGTTGCAAATCAAAGATATGCAACTTGTTTGAAGCAAAAATTTAACTAAATATAATTTTATTGATTTAAAATGAAAGTAGCAGTAGTAGGCGCTACCGGCATGGTAGGAGAGATTATGCTAAAAGTATTAGCAGAACGCAATTTTCCAGTAACAGAATTAATACCTGTTGCTTCCGAACGCTCTGTCGGAAGTGAGATCGAATTTAAAGGGAAGAAGTTTGTAGTACAATCAATGGCCGATGCTGTAAAGATGAAACCTGCTATAGCCCTTTTTTCTGCAGGTGGAACAATCGCTATGGAATGGGCCCCTAAATTTGCAGCAGTAGGAACTACCGTGATTGATAATTCATCGGCTTGGCGAATGGATCCAACCAAAAAATTAATCGTTCCGGAAATCAATGCATCAAGTTTAACCAAAGAAGATAAAATTATTGCCAATCCCAACTGTTCAACCATCCAATTGGTGATGGCATTGGCACCATTAAATAAGAAATACAAGGTAAAACGCGTCGTAGTTTCTACCTATCAATCCATTACAGGAACAGGGGTTAAAGCGGTGAAACAATTGGAGAATGAATACGCTGGTGAAAAAGGTGATATGGCATATCCTTACCCTATCCACAAAAATGCATTGCCTCATTGCGATGTTTTTGAAGCCAATGGATATACGAAAGAAGAAATGAAATTGGTCAATGAAACCAAAAAAATATTAGATGATGATACGGTATTAGTAACAGCTACTGCAGTGCGTATTCCTGTTGTGGGTGGACACAGTGAAACCGTAAATGTCTCTTTTGAACGCGATTTTGCTGTCGAAGATGTACGTCGATTGTTGCATGAAACTCCTGGCCTTGTTGTACAGGATAATATTGATACCAATACGTATCCAATGCCTATTTATGCACAAGGAAAAGACGACGTTTTTGTTGGGCGAATTCGCCGAGACGAAACGCAACCCAATACATTAAATATGTGGATTGTAGCAGATAACTTGCGAAAAGGAGCCGCTACAAATACCATTCAAATTGCCGAATATTTAGTTGCTAATCAACTGGTATAACGAACCAATTCACAAGATAGAAAAGGTCAATTCTCTAGGGAATTGACCTTTTTTTATTCCTTTGAAACAGGAATGAGCTTTCTCTTGTATCCTTTTAGTATAAAAATGTATAAATATACAGGAGGGCACAAAAACAAATACTGTTTTTTATTACATTAGCAAGTAACAGGTTCATTGCGTAACGTGTTGATTGAATGTCGATTTAAACCTATAATCTGTTGGGGAATGGATGAAGGGGGATTCCCTAAGGTTGAAAAAAGGCTAGACTAGAGATATTAAGGATTGTTTTATGAAGAGAATTTTGTTAGTAGACGATCATCCTTTAATTGTTGAGGGATATCGAATGGCTTTGTCAGGTCATGAAGCAATAGCCCAATCGTATAGGTTTGAGGGAGCCTTTGATTGCTCAGAAGCCAAACAAAAAATAGACCAAGCAATAGAGGAAGAAAAGCCGTATGACTTGGCACTTGTGGATTTCTCATTGCCAAAAGGAGAACTTTCTTCTTGGGAAGATGGTGGAGATATTATTCGCTACATCAAAAAAGAAATGCCTAGTTGTAGGACAATTACCATAACTGGACATACAGAAATCTTGACAATTTATGAAATTGTAAAGAATATCAGACCCACAAGTGTTATTGGAAAAAATGAAATTACACCACAAGTATTGATTGATATTGTGACTAAGGTGTTAGGTGGAGGTACTTACCAAAGTCCATTGGTTAAGCAGTGCTTAGAAAAGATGTTGAATAAAGAAGTGATGTATGACGATTACAATCGGGCGATATTGATTCTATTGGCTAAAGGACATAAATTGGTTGATTTGGAAAAATATATTCCTTTATCCACGCCAACCATCAAAAAGCGAATTGCCAAAATGAAAACGGCGTTTGGCTCCTTGGATTCGGCAAATTTAGTGCAAGATGCAATAAGACTAGGATTTGTTTAATATAAAAGAGGGTGACCTTTTGGGACACCCTCTTTCTATTTTAGTTTTTCAAGAAGTCTCTTAAAACATATTGGAGAATTCCATCATTTTTATAGTATTCAATTTCGATGAGTGAATCAAATCGCGCCAAGGCTTGGAACTTAATCGTTTGATTGGCTTCATTCGTCGCTGTGATCTCTACAATTTTATGTGGTGTTAGGTTTTCAGCTAATCCTGTAATAGTAAAGGTCTCTGTACCCGTAAGGCCTAAACGTTCTGCTGACTGCTCGGGTAAGAACTGCAAAGGTGCAATCCCCATTCCAATTAAGTTACTGCGGTGGATGCGTTCAAAACTTTCTGCAATTACAGCCTTTATACCTAATAGGTAAGCTCCTTTAGCCGCCCAATCACGAGACGAGCCACTTCCATATTCTTTTCCAGCAATAACAATCAGAGGCGTTTCAGTCTCTTTGTACTTCATAGCGGTATCGTATACCGTTAAGGATTCATTTGTAGGGAAGTAGGTACTATAACCTCCTTCGCGTTGTGCAATTTTATTTTTAATGCGCACATTGGCGAAGGTACCACGCATCATCACTTCGTGATTTCCACGTCTGGATCCATAGGAGTTAAAATCTTCTGGTTTTACCCCTTGCGATAACAAATATTTTCCAGCGGCTGATTCTTCGTTAAAGGAACCTGCTGGAGAAATATGATCTGTTGTTACAGAGTCACCCAAATAAAGTAAAACTCTTGCTGCATGAATATCTGTTAGCGGTTTTGGATCTTTCGGTAAATGGTCAAAAAAGGGTGCATGACGGATGTAAGTAGAGGCTGGATTCCATTCGAAACTTGCTCCTTTTGGGGCTTGTAGATTCTTCCAGTTTTCTTCTCCTTCAAAAATTTGATCGTATACTTCTTTGAAGTCTTCGCGTTTTAAAGAGTCGTTGATAACGGCTCTAATTTCTTCATGTGTAGGCCATATGTCGCGTAAATATACTGGTTCTCCATTTGGATCGTAATCCAGTGGATCTGTCATCAGGTTAATGTCTACACGTCCTACTAAAGCATAGGCAACTACAAGCATAGGTGACATTAAGAAATTCATTTTAACTTGTGGATGTACACGAGCTTCAAAGTTTCTATTTCCCGAAAGAACAGAAGCAACAACTAAATCTCCTTGGTTTACCGCTTCTGCAATAGGTGCTGGTAAAGGACCACTATTTCCAATACATGACGTACACCCGTATCCAACGGTATGGAAACGCAAAGCTTCTAAATCTTCTGATAAACCAGAGCGATCGAGGTAATGGGTTACTACTTTTGAACCAGGAGCTAAACTTGTTTTAACCCATGATTTGGTGCGCAATCCACGTTGTATGGCTTTTCGAGCAACTAATCCTGCGCCAATCATTACTTCAGGATTAGAGGTATTGGTACAACTCGTAATGGCGGCTAGTACGATACTACCATCACTTACGACGTATTCTTTGTTTTTTTGTTTGATGCGAACTGCTCGCATAGCTTCTTTCACCACTTCAGTGGGTTGACTAGTAGAATTTTCGGCTTGTTTGTAGATGAATTCAGTCCCTGATCCACCTTCAGATAACCAAGCCGATTCACGGCGGTCTTTCACCGCAACATAAGCGCGGTTGTATTCTTCTTCTAATAAGGACGAGAAGGTTTTATCTAAATCGCGCACCAAGATTTTATCTTGTGGACGTTTAGGTCCTGAAACCGTTGGCTCTAGTGTATTTAAATCCAATTCTACCACAGCAGAATAGGTAATGTCTTCTTTACCTGTTCGCCAAAGAAGATTTTCTTTGCAGTATTCTTCAACTAATTTCACGTGGTCTTCATCTCTATTGGTTTGACGCATATAATGTAGCGTTTGATCATCAATAGGGAAGTAAGTTACAGTACACCCAAACTCTGGAGACATGTTGGAGATTGTTGCGCGATCCGTAACGGATAAGTGATCTAAAGCATCACCATATACCTCAACAAACTTTCCGACAACACCTTGCTTGCGCAATACTTTGGTAATAGAGAGCACCATATCGGTAGCGGTAGCACCTTCGGGAATTTTTCCCGTTAGTTTGAGTCCAACAACTTCGGGACAAGTAAAGTAAATCGGTTGACCCAGCATGGCTGCTTCTGCCTCAATTCCTCCAACTCCCCAAGCAATTACACCAATTCCATTGACCATAGGAGTATGAGAATCCGTCCCTACTAAAGTATCTGGAAATAACCAGCCGTCTCGATTAATGACCCCTTGAGCGAGGTACTCTAAGTTTACTTGGTGACAAATTCCCATGCCTGGTGGGACTACAGTAAATCCTTTTAATTCTTGTTGAGCCCATTTGAGAAGTTCATAACGTTCGGCATTGCGCTCATACTCTTTGGTTACATTTTCTTTATAAGAATAGTCCGTTCCAAAATAGTCTACTTGCACCGAGTGGTCAATCACTAAATCAACGGGAATAGCGGGTGTAATTTTTTCTCCATTTTTTCCTTGTCGAACATATTCAGCACGTAAGGATGCAAGATCTACTACTCCGGGAACACCCGTAAAATCCTGCATTAATACACGTGCAGGTTTAAATGGAATATCCTTATCTGTGGGTTGAGGTTGCCAATTGACTAACGTATCGATGTGCTCATCTGTAATGGCAAATCCGTCGTGATTTCTCAGTACGTTTTCTAAGAGAATGCGAATTGAGAAAGGCAAACGATGCATGTTTTTGCCCTCGTCTTGTAGCTTTTTAAGCGAGGCTATTTTGTAATTTCTCATAATTGTTAGTTTTTCCCAATTTACAAAAAAATAATGGATTGCATCTGGCATATATCTGCTTTAATTCTTAAAATAAATATAAAATCGTGCAGATCTGTATGATAATTGTCATTTTTATCCCGCTATGGAAGTACTACTTTTACTTAACTTAAAAGATTGATTATGAAAATCGAACAAATTTATACCGGGTGTATTGCACATGCCGCATATTATCTGTCCAGTAATGGAGAAGCAGCGATATTTGATCCTTTGCGCGATGTACAACCGTATCTCGATCGAGCAACGAAGG
>JASLHL010000276.1 GCA_030152225.1 Flavobacterium sp.
GTTTCTTGTAAACGTTGTGTAGGATGATGCTCCTCCAAAGCATAATAATGTAAAGGTCTTACCTCATCATAAGCATAATGACGCAGATTGACATCAACCCCATATTGAATACTCCATCCCGTATTAATTCTGTATTTATGCGAAAAAGCAAAAAACAACTGGGTGCTTTTCCCTTTAGCATCAATCGTTTTAAACCGATAAGATGTCTGACTCCAATCTACTAGACTCACCACTCTAAACAATGACTTCACTGCACTATACTCAAACGTATTCACGCTAAACGCTCTTTTTTGATCTGCTTCTGAATTAGAATGATACGACAATTGATACTTCAACGCATTATAGCGTTCATCAATAGCATACGTATAACTATTCCATGTGATTCTCGGTCTTACATTGATGCGAAAATTCAACCCGCCGTCCATCGATTGAAAAGCGTTTAAATCTGTTAAACTCCTTTTGTTAACCGCTTTAAGTCCCTCGTCAAATTGAAAATTGCCATACAGTTGAAAAAAACCTTGCTTCTTTACTTTTTTATTCACCTGTAGACCTAATGAAGATAGTGCACTGACTATTTGATAACTATCTCGTTCGAGTTCTTTTGTCGTTTCAATAGCCACAATACCTGCACTTGAATTCCCGTAGGTCAACGGAGGATTACTCGCATACACATATTGATTATCGATCATTTCTGCATTAAATACAGAGAAATTACCAAACCCATTTTCCTGTGTATTTCGAACGGGATTTGCAATTGGTACCCCATTGAGATAAACCCTCGACTGATCCGCTCGACCTCCACGCAACACAGGGTTCGCACTTTCAGTAGTACTCGTAGAAAAGGGCAACAAGGCAATTGCCTTCAAAGGATCACCACTAGAAGCAGGATTAAAATACACCTCCATCTTGTTGAGCTGAATACTCGCATACTTCTCTGCAATCGGATTTTTATTGACAATGACAATTTCATGAAGCGCCTGTGGCAAGGTATCAACTGAGACCTCTTGTGCAGAACAAAACATCGAGATACAACACAACCAGAAAAAGGTTATGGTCTGTTTAGATAGCCAATACATAATACATCAAAAAGAATAAAGGCAAGGCAAAAAACAACCAAGCACCAGTGATTGACAGACAACTCAATACAAAAAACAAACTATAACCAACTGATGTTACTGTAGTTTTTTCTCTAAACAAAGACCGGAATACGCTAGCTGATTTTTGGAATAATTGATCTGTATGCAAGCAATCACTAAGAAAAAAATAACCATCTGTTTGTGGTAAGAAGACGTTCAAATTAAACAGCGATCGAATAAATATTGAGATCAACATCGAGTAGCCGATAAAGACCAACACAGGCGAATCGTCCTTCATTAATGCAATTGCGCCAATGATACCTATCGAAAACAGAACATCAAACACCAATCCCCCACTGTAAACGAACAACCGATGTGATCTTTGGCTCACCCGACTAATAGCTAGTTTATTGTAAAAAACCGGAAGGATAAACAACAGTAATCCGAAACCAAAAATAGAACCTTTTCCTTTATAGCGTTTATAAAAATAGTAGTGTCCCAACTCGTGTATTCCAATACTAATCAACGCTCCCAAATAAATAAACAACAACAGCTGGCTAAAAGGATAAGGAACCATATAAAGGGTTTTCTTATACTGTTCTGCAAATGAAAAGGGTTTTAACAGTAACAAGAGTGAAACAGCAACAACCATCCCGACTAAAGCAAACAACACCACTTGTTGCACCTTTTTATGTTCTCCAATTCGCTCTAAACGCGTATGCGTAAGATCAACCGTAAAAACTTCTAAGATCGCCTTTTTCCGCTTACACTGTAAGGCAAAAACCTGACTTTTAGCACCCCAATCGAGATCTACCAACAGCTTTTTTTGCCTAGCCATCCCCAACAATACATCCAATTGTTCCTCAGTTATTTGCAGCTGATCACTAAAGAACTCAATCACAAGTTGCTTATTTAAGACTTGACTATAAAACGCAATAATATCAAATTCAAGTTTGGATAATTTGATCCAATGAATTTCATTTTTAATTTGAAGATAAAGACTTTCTCCTTGCTCTTCCATACTCGTGATTTCATTTAGTTTCATCCTTCTTCCCCTATTTTATTTCCTATCGCCATACACAAAAAAGGTTGATGCAATCCATTTTTCAACTCGAGTAACTGTTGCATTTGATTGCTCAAAAAACCGCCAAAAGCGCAACATCCGATATCCAAAGCGGCCCCTGCCAAATAAGCAGCATGAACAAACTCACCAAGTTCAATCAAGGATAAAACAACACCAAAATCCTTGTACTTAAAAGAATGCTTATTCAAAATAGAAGAAAAAACCAAAAAAGCATCTGTGTGATCAAAGTCAATGGAAACCGTTGAAGATTGCATGATTGACTGATAGAATGCTGCTTTTTTTTCTTGCGTATCAAACGCTTGAATTAATTCCAATTTAAAATCAATCACATTATAGCGGTAGACCCCTAAGGGCAATTCTTCTATTCGATGATTAACTAAGTGTATTTCTGTGGGATACAACCCTCCCCCTGAAGCAATATTTCGGCTGTAACGCGTGATTTCTGTCTCTTTAAACACAACCGTTTCACAACCTGTCATCGTATAAAAAAGTTGTAAAAAACTACTAATATCTTGAAAGGACAAGGGCATTTCAGCAAAATTCCGCGTGCTTTTCCGTTTTTTATTCAGCTGATCCAAACTCAAAAATGCAGGAGAAGGATCACGTGTATATAAAAGAGGAAAACTCGAACAAAACCCCACATCATAATAAGAATCGCATATTTTTTTTTGCAAGCTGGGATTGTTGTTGACATAAGCAATCAACGCAAACTTATCTAACGTTTCGATATCATAGGGTTTAAACTTGACCTGTTCGAGAAAATCCAAAGTAAATTCACTCAAGCGATGCTCAGCTAACAGGTTTAAAATATCTTCATGTGTCATACTGTTAAAATTAAGAGGGATGATTTTTTTGTAACTGCTGCAAGTCTCTAGTACGACCTTCTTTTTCATAAAAGCGAACCAAGAGTTGATACAATAGTTCTCGTCCCCAAGAAGGAGTAAAATCACTTGATTCCAAGCTATCTGGACAAGTCAGTCCTTTTAAGGCATAATCCTCTACTTTTTCCATACCGCCAAACATTTTAGGCGTATGATAATTATGGGAAGCTAAAATATAATACGCACGTAAATTAGACTTATTCAAAACCAAAGCCTTCTGTCCGTATTCGATCACAGCTGCAGAAACTCTACTCAACTTCAATATATTGACATACTGAATCGAAAAAGACGTACACATAGCTAATAAAGCATAATACTCTGAATTTTCGTACGACTGCGTTTGAAGTATAGCTAATGATGCATCAATTGCTTTTTCGGCTTCGGTTTCTTTATGCGCTATCGTTTGATAAAAAACTGCCTCATAATAGTATAAATACGCTTTCCAATACTGCTGATAAAATCCTGTAAGTTCTGAATCAATCTGCTTCAATTGTGCTGCAACGGGTTGTATATCTTTAGCTTCAAATAGATTTCTTACAACGGCATCCACTTTTACTTGATAGGCAGATGCTTGTACTTCCTCTTTATTTGTATCTACAAAAGAAGTTGAATACCACTCAGGTGGCTCTCTTTCATCTTCCGTTATTTTTTTCTCTATTTTTTCTTCTATTTTCTTCGTTATTCTTCCTGTTATTTCTCCATGTAGAGGAGAGATCCCAGCCCCCCACAGAGGAGAATAAAACAGTCCCGTAAACAAGAGGCTAACTAGTGTGATTGTATATTGTTTCATAATAGATATATTAAGGGAATGGATGCGGAAAATCAGTAAATAAATCTTCATTCGGGTCAAATAATCCGAGATAAGGATAATTGAAATCTCCAGTCAATAGATTAAGTTGAGGCATGATTACTTTGATAACTTCAAAACCTAGCTGAAGGGTATCCACAGTACTTAATCGAGTCACATAAACATCTTGGATTCCCTTTCGCACAAGCTCTTTCGATGTAAGATTAAGCAGGTGATGATCGTGTTGTTCTTGCCAAGTTGTCGAATAATCATCTTCTCCAAGTACACTCGTTAAAATGGGAACATAATGAGCTAATTCGGGATAAAGATTGTACAATGCATAATGCTTCTTAAATGAGTCTATTTCCGAAAAATCAAAAGCACCTATTTTTTCCCGCGACAAGGTTGAGCGGAATCGTTCACAAGCAAACTCCGTATACTCAATTCCTTGATAAGCTTCTATTGCTGCTTTGGTTAGAGCTTCTCTTTTATTCAATCGAGAAGCAGCACCTACACTTTGATAAATTTTACCTCTTTTTTTAAATAAGATAAACACGACAAACGTCGGACAAAACGCATACTCACTAATATCATATGTCACAATTTTAACTCGTTTATTGTCAAATAAATGTCGAATATTGGTATCAGTTTTGAACTGATGTAAAATAAAATTTGGACTGTATTTTTTGTATTTGATTTGACGTTGAAAATACCAAAACTTAGCAAATGCATCGCGTTCAATACACTCCAACAATCCACCTTCAACAGCCGTAGTGATTGAGGTATGACACGCTGTTCCCGTTGAAGTATTCTTGTGATAAAGTCCATCACCTTGTACATTTTCGACGTTAACCATAAAAAAAGGCAACAGTATTTTTTCGTGGGTCATATAATTTTCACTCTGAATCCAATGTGTGGTACACGTACTCGTTAAACGCTTTAATGCAAATTGGGGATCATTATATTGTTCGCCAGAAAAATAAGCAATCCGATTCGGAGGATAACAACTGTATTTGTCCGCTAACTCCGCATAACTCCCCTTAATCAACGTATCTTTTGTTTGAAAACTAGAAGCATAGCGTTCTACATATTCGCCTAATGCCGCTATACAAGCTTGGTCCTTATCAAAAGCAATTCCCCCACCAAGGATAGAAGTCCGATTGTTGTTTACCACAAACAAATGATCCGAAAAATACACGCTTTCATGTAAAGAAGCAGGCAAATACAAATTGCGAGCCACTTGTAGTTTGGGTTTATTCAAAAAACCCAACTCTCCGTGTAATGCGCGAATCATAAAGGATTGTATATCGTTACGTTACTGCAAATCGAACAAGAAGGCGATTTTAACACCTGAAAAAACTGATTGTTGTATCGGTTAAAGTCAATAAAAGTAGCCTTATTGTATAGCGTTTTAGTATTGCGAAACAATATTTTATTTAACTCATTGTAAACAAATGAGGCATACAAAGAAAACGAGCCGATATCAAACACGGATACTACATATTCTTGCATCCTATCTTTCTCCCAAATGTGTTCCATAATCAATTGGGGATTGCAGGTATTGAAAAGTTTTCTCGTTTCCACACAAGTCAAGCAAACCGTATCTTTTGCACTGTTCATCAAAGGACCCAATAAAATTCCATTCTCATAGAACTCTACAAATAAAAAATCCGATGATTGTGTTGCTTGAAAAGCACTTATTTTTGCAACGTTAGATGCATTGTAAAAATAAGGACCAATCAAAAGCGTTAAAGCGACATCTTCTTTGGTCTTTTTAAATTCAGGACACAGTGGATCT
>JASLHL010000290.1 GCA_030152225.1 Flavobacterium sp.
GGATATTTTTCGAAAACGTTGATTGAGCACTGCGAGTAAACCACCGCCGAATAGTAATCCAATACCAAAGAGTATCTCAATTAAACTCACTTGATAGGGAGTTCCTTTGTAGTAGTTTAAGGTTACTAGCGGTGTTACAGCTACAACGGGAAAAATGAAGAATCGCGCAATAATTTCGGAAAAGAGCAACCACGACATGGGTTTATTTCGCAGGATGATACGACCGCCTTCTACCATATCTTTATAAATAGATGCTGTAATTTCAACTCTTGTCTTTGTTTTGGGAAAGGCAACGAATAGCAACATGATACAGGCTATAAAAGCGCCTATAACATCTAAGAGCATCACAAGAGTCATGCTGTAATGCAAGAGCAAGAAAGCGCCTAGTGCAGGACCACTGATAAAAGCAATTGATTGGATTACTTCATTGACTCCTGCTACGCGTACCAGTTGATCTTTTGGTGCGAGTAGGGGTGCGGTTGATTTCATCGCAGGTGTGTGAAAAGCCCCTCCAATAGAGCGAAGCGCTAAGAGCAGGTAAATAGACCACAGTTCTAGTAAATTCCAGTAAAAGAGTAAGGCGATTACTGCTGAACAAAGTGCAACAAAGCTATCTGAAGCAATCATGGTTGCTTTTTTGTTCCAGCGATCGACTAATACCCCCGCAAATGGACCTAAGAGAATTTGAGGTAATAAACCTGCAATTGTGGCATAAGCGAGTACTTTGGCGGATCCTGTCTCCATACCTATCCAAAGTACCAAGGCAAATTGCGCAATGGAACTTGTTAAAATAGAAAAGGTTTGTCCCGTCCAAATAAGGATGAATTTCTTCTTCCAATCTTGTAAATCATTAACCTGAGTCATGGTAAACTTTTTTTGCAAGAATAAAAGTTTATCCCTCAATCAACGTTACCATTTGGTAACTTCGTTTAATTGCCAACAATTTTTCTCCTCAAGCGACTCAACGATTGTGGGGTCAAGCCCAAAAAAGAAGCAATGTACTTTTGGGGAACCAATTGAAATAATTCAGGATCGTTCTCTAAGATAGACAGGTAGCGTTCTTTTGCTAATTGATGGGATAAATCAACAGAGATACGTGTAATATCAAAATAAAATTTTTCAATCAAAATTCGTATTAAATTAGAAATTTCATGAGAGGCTAAACAAAGGGCATCCAGTTCCTTTTTATCCATGTAATAAGCTTTACTTTCACCCACGGACTCCAATAGGTAATTTGGCTCAATTTCGCTATAAATCACATCGCTATAGCGTTCAAACCACAGGGTGTTCTCATTTCCATCAACTATTTTATACGCGCGCCAAATGCCTTTTGACAAGATGTAAAAGGTGGATTTTGTATTGGTATGATCCAAAATGATTTCCTTGTTTTCAAAGGTAACCAGCTCCATGTTGGATAGTAAAAGCGTTAAGGCAGATTCGTCAATGTTGTATTTATCACAAAGATGGGTAAGAAGTGCTAGCATAGGAATAGTCCAAGTGGATGAAGTGTATATAATAAGTCTATGGTAAAAATATCAAATTTCAGTTGGGTTTTTCGTTTCTTGCGAAAGAAATCAAAAAAACATTGGAAGCCAAATGAAGGGTGTAAAATAAAAAAAACTTGGTTTTGTCCATTCTGATCTCATTTATCTCCATTGCGTTGGATGAGGTAAAGTCAGTCCTTTGTAAAAAAAGATCATGAGTACCATAAACGTTGCCGAATTTCCTATTGTTCGTGTGTCTATTGCATCGACACAAAAAGAGAAAAATCAAGATCAATACTTTACAGACTATGAAGCTTTACTTCAACGGGGACAAACATTTGTTATGATCAATGAAGTAAGTGCTCCAGATGTGGAGGAAACCAAGAGTGATAAAACCCATATGAAAAAGATGAACCTTTGGATGAAGAAGAATCGAGAGGCACTATCCACCCAAGTTTTAGCGATGATTCAGGTAGAACCTGATCCGATCAAACGTCAAGCAGCACTTGATTTTCAGGTCGTTTTTCAAAAGTATTGGGGACATAAGCTTCTCGTGGTGGAAACTTATGCAGAAGCTTTAGACTTGGCAAAGCAAGAAGTAGAACAAAGTGAACTAACAACTAAATAAATGACGTCTAAAACAAATTAAACCAGTTATTTTCATTTTTTTATGTTATGAGTCGAACGTTCAGGTGAGTTAATCTTGCCTGAACGTTTTTTTTAGTGATGTGCGCTTTTCTTATTACGATATTAAACAGGGATAATTATATAGTTTTATACTCAAAGCTACTCTTTTGGTCGCAGCCATACTTTAATTTTTAGACGCATACCTTTAATTGGGATGGTGAAGTTCAGGATGAACCGCTAGGGAAAGCTTCGGTTAACCGCCTTTTTTTGTTCTTTGTTCTTTGCTCTTTGCTCTTTGCTCTTTGTTTTTTGTTTTTCGCGCGGTTCGCTCGTTGTGAGGTTTGTACGGTGTATCTCACTGATTTTATATTTTGTTTTAGTATTCGATGAACCTACACTTCGTTACGGTGTATCTCACTGAATTTCTATTTGTTTTAGTATTCGATGAACCTACGCTACGCTTCGATTGGTTTGATTTTCTCTTCATAAGAGAATCTTCTTTTTCAACTAGATGTAATGAACCAAAAGCCGAAAGCCGAAAAACAGTTTTTTTTGTTTTAGTATTCGATGAACCTTCATTGCATTACGATTTGCTCTTTGCTCTTTGCTCTTTGCTCTTTGCTCTTTGTGATATTTATTCTTCTTCAGAAGATCACGGTTCACTGTTTACGGTGACTCACCCATTTCCCATTTCCCATTTCCAATCTCCCATATTTAAAAATTCTTTTTCTTCCCTGTTCTGTAGATCAATAAAATAGGAAGTACAGTCCACAGCGTTAATAAAGCAAAGGAAAGTAAACTACCTAATCCACTGCCAAAGAATTTTTTGAATACAGCTCCAGTATAACCCAAAAGTGCTGAGATATCGAGTTTGAGTAAGATCATAATACGCGATAAGTCAATGGGATTTAAGATCGTACCAATCAAGGAGATATTTTCCAATGGATAATCGCCAAAGACCATGAGGATGCTCAAAAAGATACCATCATAGACGACTGCTAAGAATAACCACAACAAGATAGCCAGTCCAAATCCTTTGATTTTATTTTCATTTCGCAATCCGATATTATAGGCTAAAGCGCTGAATATAAAAGTTAGAAAAGCACCGATACCCAACAAAAGTAGAAATTCGAAGATAATATCAGAGGCAAAAAGTCCATAGCAGATAAAGGGAATACCTAAACCAATAAGTAAACTCATCGATAGTGATAGGGCCACGCCTAAATACTGCCCAATAAAAATAGAAGATCGCTTGATGGGTAAAGCGAGCAAGAGTTCTGTAAATTCCTTGGAATCATAGTAGTACATAATACCAAAAATCGTACTGATAAGGGGAACAAGAACAATGATCACATTCATCAAGGTAATAATGGCTTTTCCTATATCGCGATTGAGGAATAGCAAGACAAATCCAAGCGCAAGATAGAAGAACAAATAGAAGTAGCTCCATCTACTGCGCATTAAATCGAAAAAGCTATATTTTAGAATTTTAAGCATAAGAATCAATTAAAAGGTTAGCAATAGCATGTTCAAAGTTGTCTTGTTTTGTCGTTTCTTTTAGTTCGTCAATGCTGCCTTTGAAGTATATTTTTCCTTCGAGAATAAAGATAATTTGATCGGATATTTCCTCAACAAAACTCATAATATGAGAGGTAACGATAATGGTTTTTCCCTTTTGTTTCTCTTTGATAATCAATTGTTTTAATAGGATCATCGCTGCAGGATCTAGTCCAGTAGTTGGTTCATCGAGAATTAAAATGGGATTATCGAACATAAAGGCCAATAAAATATTAACTTTTTGCTTGGTTCCTCCCGATAGTTTATTGAGTTTCTTGTTGAGAAAAGGAGTGAGCTTAAATAGCTCAACAAGGGGTTGGTGATCTTTTTGTTTGTCGTTTCTCAAATCTTTGATCATATGGATTAATTCCAATACCGTAAGCGTATTAGGAAAATTGGCAATTTGAGGTAAATAATCAATATTCTCTCGGTATTGCCATTGGTTGGCAATGTTGTTACCCTCAATTTCGATGGTTCCTTGATCGGGATAGACCATGGATAAAATACATTTATTGAGGGTTGTTTTACCACTTCCATTGGGACCCAATATAGCGAGTACGCCTTGCCCAATCGTGAGGTCAATTCCTTTTAACACCTGATTGTCGGCAAATTTTTTATGTAAATTAGTGATCGTAATCATGTTGAATTTGTTTGATAAAAGGTTGAGCATCTACTAAGTTATCGGGTGTAAATACAGGGGATACTTTTTCTGAGAAATCGATGATGTCGACAAATAAACTACGCAGGAAAATAATGGATTCTGGCGTTTTATTTACGATATAGGAGAAGAGTTTAATCGGTCGGTGTGGTACATCGCCAATCCCGTCCTTGTCTAAATCATAGCCCGTGTAATTACTCCAATAGTTGAGATCAAAATTGTTTTGATTGAGTTGACCTTGATAGAGCAAATCAAAGGAGTTATTTAAAAAATTATTGTAATTTACGATGTTTTGATAATTGGCTCCTCTGGAGTTCAAGGCCCATCCATTGCTAATAAAATCATTGTGTAGGTACTGTACGCGGTTGGATCCTTCGATATTAATAGCCGTGGTGTTGTTTTTAAATACATTGCGACTAATTTCGGTATCATTGACTTCCTTTAGCAACACACCATAGGCAGCAGATCCCCAATTATCACTGAATAAGTTATAACTCATTTTCATGAATTTGGAAAACATAATTGCCACACCAGCTCCGTTATTGGTATAGGAGCAATTTGTCACTACATCGTGATTGGAGAACATAAAATGCAAGCCATAGCGCACGTTGTTCTTACTGATATTGTTGTGAATGGTACAGTAATTAGAAAATTCTAAATAAATACCATCGCGTACACGTTCGACGTAATTGTCTTTGATTTCAATGTTGTTACAATACCACAACTGAATGCCATTACCCGAATTAAATTCACTTTTCGCCTTGCCGTAAATCTTGTTGGACAGTACTTTTCCGTCCTTGGATTTCTCGAGGTAAATACCAAAAAAAAGCTCTTTAATGGTGTTGTTTTCAATGATAAAGTGTTTGCTTTCTCTTACGCGTATCGCGGCGTAATCCTTGATATAACTCGTTCCTACATTGATGATAGTGAAGTCTTTAATCGTGACGTAGTCCGATTGAATAATGAAGATTTCTCCTTTGTTTTCACCATCTACGATGGCGTTTTTACTGAGTAGGGTGAGTGGCTTTTTGATGTGAATTTCCGTTTCTTTATACGTTCCTGCTTCAACGACAATCAAATCATAGGCTTCGGCTATGTCGATGGCTTTTTTAATCGTATTGATTGTGGAGTTGGGTTGAACGGTAATGGTTTTGGCCTTTGTATTCCATCCTGATACAAGAAAAATAAGAATGCATAGTATTTCAAGTGTTTTTTTCATAGTACTAAAGAAGTTAAAGCCTTGCTCGTGATTAGTGATGCGACATTTGTTGACGAATGGTGGTGAATGAATAGCGTTCACCTGTAAACTCGTCTAGTAGTTTTTGTGCATCTTCCTTGGTTTGTGTCGCTGAAAGAAAGGCTCCCATTGGACTGGGAATATTCTTTGAGATAATAAAATTCGCCTGTTCAGCGGGAATTAATGTGCCTGGGTTGCGTAGATCAGCGACCAAGATATGCGAGTATTCTTTCTCTGGATGTTTTGTATCAGCGAGGTAATGCAACATGCATTCGATGGCGTCGAATTTGTAGTTCTTGCCCTTGGTAGTTACCAATTGAGCGGCGTGTTTCGCATCGACAATGCCCATTTTGCAAAAATCACAATCGTCTGTCCCGTATTCAATGGGCTGTACTTTGACTGTACAAGAGACAAAAAGGAGGATAAGAATAAGATAAGCGATTGGTTTCATACTAATTTTTTTTAGATTTTGCTCCAACGAAATAAGCGATAAAGATCAATACCATACCCAAAGCCATGAGATAAGCGCCGAGGTGTGGATAAGAATACGCGTCGAAGTTTAATATTTTTCGATGTCCAAATAGGGGAGGTTCATAGGTTAACGGATTGCCGTTTGCATCGACCATTTTCATGATTGCATGTGGATCTAAATCACTTCCATAATCAAGCAACCACAAGTTAAAATCATACATTCCTGCGAGACCTAAAATAACCATGACAATCAACCAACCCAAGAAAAAAGAGGGTTTTACCTTATTGAAGTAACCTCCAATCCCCAAGGCAATTCCCAAGAAGGCCATAGCGGCAATTACGATTGGGAAAACGGTAAATTCCCACATATCTTCAGCTTTTGGAATGGTTTTCATCCCAATATAGTGGTTTAAACCATCGATATTTTGAAGATCAAATTCTCCTACGCCCTTAATCCCATCAATATAAATATTCATTCCTAGTGGAATTGGATATTGTGGAGCTCCTAGTTCAATGTTCCAAAGTGGAAAGTAGAATAAGGATAGGAGTAAACATGAGCCCACTATCATTAAAATAGAGGATTTTTTCATACTTTTTTGTTTGTAAAGGACAGGAATTTTACTTCCTGTCCTTTAAAGATTAAAATTAAAAGCGGCTTGTTATGATACGTTATTCATCATCTAGTGACCAAGAAAGTTGAATGTTTGAATCCGCAGGGGATACGCGTACATAGCCTTGCATCTCTTGGTGAAGAGCCGAACAGAAATCCGTACAATAGAAAGGCCAAACACCTACTTGTTTAGGTTCCCATACAAAAGTTTCTGTTTTACCCGGTGTCACGAGGAGCTCGGATGTATTAGCACCCAACATGCTGATTCCGTGTGGAACGTCAAAGTCTTGCTCTAAGTTCGTTACGTGGAAAAAGACTTTATCACCTACTTTTACACCTTCGATATTATCTGGGGTAAAGTGACTACGAATCATCGTCATATAGATGTGTACTTCATTTCCATTTCGCGTTACTTTAGTTTCAGCTGGTGATTTTACGGCATAAGGGTGTTTATTCTCATCGAGCTTATAGATTTGTCGAGATTTATCCTTAATCTTATCCGCTTTGATTGCCGCTGCATAATGCGGTTCACCAATTGTAGGGAAATCGAGCAATAGTTCCATTTTATCCCCTGTAATATCATAGAGTTGAGCGGAGTGATTTAAATCGGGTCCAACAGGTAAGTAACGGTCTTTGGTGATTTTATTCATCGCTACTAAGTATTTACCATCTGGTTTTCTTGAGTTCCCCCCAGGAATCATCAAGTGTCCTACGGAATAATACGTTGGCTTGCGATCGATAATCTCCCAAGTTCCCAATTTCCATTTTACAACTTCAGATGAGATAAAGAACGTCGTATATGCATTGCCTTGACCATCAAATTCGGTATGCAACGGACCTAATCCAGGTTGTTCTACTACACCTGCTAATACATCTTCAAATTTTAAGATAGGTAAACCATAAGCTTCTCCGTCAAATTTCTTTTTCTCAATGGCATCTAGCATTTTAGTAAAAGAGTGTACCGTTAGGTTAGCCGAAAGTTTTCCATTTCCGATGATGTATTCTCCAGAAGGGTCAACATCACAACCGTGCGGCGATTTTGGCGTAGGTAATAAGTACACCAAATCAGGAAATTCACTGGCGTCGAGGATTAACACCTCTTCTTTCATCGTATGCGTAGCCATATGTGTGGCATTGTCAAATTTATTATGCGCATACTTCACTGGCATTTTTTTTCCTTTCCCAGCTTTGATGTATTCTTCAGCTTTTTTCCAGTTTACCGCCGCAATAAAGTCCTTGTCATTTTGAGAGGCATTTACTTCTAGTAAGCTGTGTGCTTCTTCCGTATTATAGGTTGTAAAGAAGAACCAACCATGTGATTTTCCACGACCTGGGTGGGATAAGTCATAGTTAAAACCAGGCATTTGAATTTGGAAAGACAAATCCATTTCTCCTGATTTTTGGTCTACTTTGATAAAAGATAGCGTTCCTTTAAAATTCCCTTTGTACTCTTTAATAGAGATATCGCGTTGTGGAATAGGCACAGAAAAACGCGTTCCTGCTACAACATATTCTGTGTTTTCCGTTACGAAAGACGAGCTGTGATTCCCTGCACTATTTGGAATTTCGATGATCTCAGCTGTACTGAAATCCTCCAAGTCAATACGTGCAATACGCGGGGTGTTATTCCCGTTGATGAAAATCCAACGTCCATCTAATTCCCCATTGGTTTGAGAAATATCAGGGTGGTGGGAGTCGTCCCAAGGAATAAATCCGTGAGAGGTCATTAACATGGGCTTGGTTTCTTCACTATAGCCATACCCTTTTTCAGGATCTTGTGAGAAAACAGGGATGACTTTAAAAAGTCTTCCTGAGGGTAAGCCATATACGGAGAGCTGACCGCTAAATCCTCCAGAGAAAAAACCATAGTACTCGTCATATTCTCCTGGTGCGACATATACTTTTTCTGCGGCATTCGACGAGAGCGCCCCCTTGCTATTCTGTCCTGATTTCGTGCAACTGACTAAGGTAAAGCCCGCCAGACAACTCATTAAGGTTAAATTGATAAACTTTTTCATACGTTATAGTGTTAAGTTACAGTGTTCTAAAATATTCTAAAACGGCACGGGCTTCTTCTTCTGTTAGATTCTGATTCGCCATCGGTGCACCGTTAAATTCTTTTAATAACTCCTGTGCTAATGGATCATTTTCAATCATATTCTCTGGGTTTAAAATCATATTCATTACCCATTCTGGTGTACGACGCTCTAAGATACCCTTAGGTGCTGGTCCGATAAATTTTTTATCAGGCTTGTGACAAGCCGTACACATCGCTTTGAATACTTCTTGACCTTTCGTAGCCATGGCTTGATCAATGTCACCTAACACAAGGGTTTTGATTGGTCCTTTTCCTTTATTTACTAAATCTACGCGTTCCGAAGCAGGTGCATTTGCATTTGCATCTGTTGAAGTAGATTTCGTTTCTGTAGGAACTTCTACTTTTCTTTCATTTGTTGTTACTGTTCCGTCTGATGTGGGTTTTGCAGTTTTGTCTCCACAAGAAAGAAGGGTAAAACAGCCTGTTAGTAGCATAAATGATAGCGCTTTTGATTTCATCTTGATATAGTTTAGATATTATTTTAACCCAAAGTTAGCCCTAGATGAAGGGAGTATTTTATGACTCAGATCACAAAAGTGTTAATAAAGGAGTTTTTTATCCTTTTTCTTGTTTTTAATGTCATTTATCACCAAAAATCCTCTGATTACAAGAGAGAGGTGTAAGAAAATCACGTCATTTGTTTTGTGTTTAAAGTTGTTGTTTATGTTAATTTAGATGTGCTTTTTATTTTATTTAGTATTTAATGTGTTAATTTGTATTAATAATTATTTATGTTATGAAAAAGATACTGTTTGTTTTGTTTTTTGTGTTAATTCACCTGCATACAATGGCCCAAAAGGGAATATTTAAACGAGGAACAATTAGCCCAAGCGTTTACAAGGAACAAGTAAGCTATACAAGGGTAGATAAGCTGATTTATGTAACAGTGGAAATAAAAGGAAAGGAGTATGTTTTTCTGGTAGATACTGGAGCTCCTTCAACAATTCGAAAAGGATTGGATGTTGATGCTGTTTTTCTAGAACGTCTGTCTATCATGGACGCCATGCAAAACACACAAGAGGTCGAATACGTTACTATACCTGCTGTGAAAATGGGGAATTTAACCTTTGAAAATTTTGTGTTTATGCGGGAAGACCTGTCGGTTTTTGACGACTTGGGTATTGATGGAATTCTTGGAGGCAATATGACAGCCAAGAGTGTGTGGGATTTTGACCTGTATCACGATGCAATTGTGATTTCCAGTCATTTCGATACGCAATTGAAGACCGCTAATTTCTCTTGTTTAAAAGTAAAGAAAACCGCTATTGGCACTCCCTTGCTTACATTGACGTACTTTGATCAGGTGAAAGAAAAGGGGATTTTTTTTGATACGGGCTATAACGGATTGTTTTATTTGAGTACTATTATGTTTGAAAAGGTAAAGCCATACGCTTCTCATTATATTACAGGAGAAGGTGTATTGAGTACAAATGCCTTTGGGGTTAGTTCAGGAGAAACCGCACTGTTGCCTCTATCCATGAAGGTGGGAAAACAATTGATTCCGACCTTTTTAGCGGATGTGGAAGAAGATGAGGAAAGCAATTTAGGAGTAGAGTGGTTGTCTTACTACCGCGTAATCCTGCACGGCAACAAGTTTTATTTCGCCCCGTATGAAAACAAAAAGTTCGAAGCGAATTTTAGTGGAAAAGGATTGAAAACAAGGATAGAAAATGGGGAATTGATGGTCACATTTATTTGGCATAATTCACCTGCGCATCAAGCTGGAATTCAAGTGGGGGATACAATACAGGTAGTAAATGGACAAAACGTGGGGCAATTAACGTTGACTGAAAAAGAAAAATTGAAAGAACAACTACAGTCTTCTCCTGATGTTACACTTGAAATTAGTAGAATTAATACGGAGATTGTATTGAAAGAGGAAGTGCTCCTAAAAGGAAAATAATTTTGACCTAGCAGCCATGCAGTAGTAAAACAGTTGTATTCCTGTACAGCATGCGGTTTTCGTATGCTTTTATTGGACCAAAATCTGGTCTAGCTAAGTTTGTGTTATCTGAACTATGTCAATGGTTCAGATGTCTTTTACCTTTGACTTAAATAAAAGGGAGTCCTTAAAGCAGTGAGTAATTAAGACTCATTTGATGAGGATTCAACCTTGTTGTAAGTCTTTGAAATAAACTGTAATACATACTTAGCATGAAAATTGTCTTTTTTACGGACGGTGTTGTTCCGTTGAGCACTTCTTTTTTTATACCCGCCATAGCAATAGAAACACCTGCGATGAAGCCGTTGTCTTTTGCGTTTAATGAAAGCAATACCGCGATTTTACTTCTGATCGCCATGACAGTACTAACGGTAATCGCTTGTGGATTTTTATATGTTGAAGCCAAACAACTATTACAGGCGTATCAGCAAAGGAAAACAGCGCAGTTGAAGAAAGAAGAGCAACCGTTGTCTTGCTTGAAGTCCAATCAAATGAAGCAATTGCTTGATTTAATACGATCAAAAAAACAGCCTATTGCATTGGTACTGGGGTTCTTTTTTCAACTCCCACTATGGGCACAGACCTCGATGCGGTTGGAGGATCGTCCACTTTTAAAAGAGCCTGGCATTTGGATTATTTTTATACTAATTGCCATTCCCATTATTTTGGGAGGTTGGATGATGGCGGTTCAAGTCTATCACATTATTAAGAGTCAACGGCAAAAGCTACACAACCAAGAAGTAGATCGTTTAATTCACTATTTCGAGAATTTATCAGAAGAAGATCTGGAGGTGTTTATGCAGCGCAAAGAGGCGTTGGATTATACGCTTTCGGATCAGGAATTATCAGGAGCACAAGAAGCGCGAGATCAGAAAGGATTGATCAGCATTCAGGAACGCGATGGCTTACCTGTGGTAGCCGCAAAGAAAAAAAATGAAAAGAACCTCGATATCGATCCTAAGCTTACCCAAGTAATTCTTTGGTTTTTGGGTACAGCGAGTTTTTGGTTGCTTTTTGGAACAACAGTAGGTGAGTACCTGGGGATTAAGTTTGTCGCTCCAGATATCGATCAAACCAGTTGGTTAAGTTTCGGTCGCTTGCGTCCCGTACATACGAATGCCGTATTTTGGGGCTGGTCTTCCTTGGGGATGATTGGTTTAGGTTACTATATTGTTCCTCGTGTAAGCAATACGGTATTAGCGAGTTACAAATGGGCGTGGTATTCGCTCATTTTGATTAATGCCTCCGTCTTCCTTGGTTCGATCAGTTTAATGGCGGGTATTAACAATGGAGGAGGTGAATATCGCGAGTACATTTGGCCGATTATGTTGCTCTTTGCCTTGGGGTTATACTTTACCTTGCGCAACTACCTCAAGACCATTGCACAGCGTAAAACAGAAGAAATCTATATTTCCAATTGGTATATTGTCGCTGCGGTTATTTTTATTAGCGTTGTGGCCGTGGTAGGCTATCTTCCCTATTGGCAAGACGGATTAGGTGAAACTATTGTACAAGGCTACTATATGCATCAAGCGGTAGGAATGTGGTTTATGTTGTTTACCTTGGGAATTGTGTACTACTTCGTTCCCCAACAGCTCAATAAACCCATTTATTCCTATAGCTTGGGAATCTTGGCTTTTTGGACGCAAATTCTTTTTTATACCCTTATTGGTACGCATCACTTTGTATTCAGTGCCATTCCTTGGTGGTTGCAAACAGTCGCTATTGTTGCCAGTGTTGGGATGGTGATTCCCGTAGTTGCGGGAACGACAAACTTCATTATGACCTTTAATGGGGCATGGCACAAGGTTAGAGATAGCTATACGGTGCCTTTTCTTGTGGTGGGCATCATCTTTTACTTTACGGGTTCACTACAAGGAACAGCAGAGTCTTTTCGCTTTACCAATTTACTGTGGCACTTTACTGATTTTACCGTAGCGCATTCGCATTTAACTATGTATGGTATTATTGCTTTTTTACTATGGGGCGGTATTTATGCGTTAGTACCACAACTAACGGGAAGAGAGGCACCACAAATTACAGTAGGCGCCCATTTTTGGCTGGCATTGATCGGGTTGCTATTTTATTCAATTCCCTTAATGTATGGCGGAACTTTACGCGGTATGCTGTGGATGGGAGATGCACCTTTTATTGAAAGCGTAAAGCTCATGATGCCTTATTGGTTATGGCGCGCCATTGGGGGCAGTTTGATGTGGATCTCTCATGTGTTTTTTGCCTTTAACTTTTACAGCATGATTCGATCACCTCAACCCAAAGAAACGGCAAGCGCCACCCTTGCACTTGAAAAACTACAAGATCAAATCAAGTCTAGTACAAACTCTTAATTTTTATTCATGGATATTTTCAATAATCATAAAAAATTATACCTCGTTGCCAGTGTATTATTTGTTGTATTAACGCTGTTTGTCGCTGTTATCCCAGCCTTGGATAATCAGTCGAGAATCCAGCCATTGCCCGATGCGGAACCACTAAGTGAGGCAGCAGTACGCGGAAAAAAAGTATTTATAGCCAATGGATGCGTCGCCTGCCACAGTCAGCAAGTGCGAAATGTTGAAATGGATCGAAAATGGGGGAGTAGACCGTCTATGTCTGCTGATTATGCAGGCAATAAACGGATCGATGTATGGACGAATACTGCTACATTGATGGGAACAGAACGCACAGGACCCGATCTAACCGATATAGGCACGCGACAACCCAGTATCGATTGGCATCTTGTACACCTGTTTAATCCGCGAATTGTCGTAAAAGAATCCGTAATGCCCGCCTATCCTTTTTTATTCCAATACAAACACAGCCCGTCTGATACGGATGTTATTGTATCCGTACCTGAGGGATTTGGCAACCCCAAAAAAGGACAAGTAGTTGCGACGGAAGAAGCGCTGGATCTCGTGGCATACTTGCGTGAACTCAAACAAGCGAAATTACCTGGAGCTAGTGTAGCACCTGAATTTCTGTATCCAATGAAGGAAAAAGCAACCGTTCAAGTAGAAGGAGGAACAGCAGATACAGGTGTGGATGGAAAAAACCTATACGCAACGAATTGTGCGACTTGTCATCAATCGAATGGTGAAGGATTAGCTGGTGCATTTCCTCCATTGAAAAACAGCCCGATTGTTATGGCAGAGAACTTACAGCTCTTTGTGGATATTATCATGAATGGATATGATGCCAGAGGAGAATATGGAGTAATGCCAGCTGTAGGAACAAACCTTAACTGGACGGCTAAAGAAGTAACCGCTATTGTCAATTACGAACGAAATAATTGGGGAAATCAAGCCCCTTTAGTTACAGTAGAGGAAGTAAAAGAGATCATGGATTACATTAATGAAATGAAAGCTAAACAATGAAAGTAAAACAATGAAAGTAAAACAAAACATTATCCTGGGGTTACTCGTTTTTTTTACCACGGGAACCCTGATGGCCTGTCCTGTTTGTGAACGCAATCAGCCAAAAGTATTAAAGGGAATTGTACACGGTTCAGGCCCTGATAGTCAATGGGATTATCTTATTATTACAGCAGTTGCTATTGTCGTGATCTTCACGTTGATTTTTTCAGTTAAATGGTTGATTAAGCCAGGAGAAAGGAGCGATAGCCACATCAAAAGAACAGTTTTAAATGAGTTGTATCATGGAACAAAAAAGTAAAGTTTACCTCTTCCTTGATGAAGAGACCCAACCCATTGCTGTTTTGGAAACACCCATTACCTTTGCATTGGATACCCATAAACTGATTGATGGTGATCATATGCTAACCATTGTTAGTAAGGATTATACAGGTAAAGAAGGGATTCGAAAGATTCCCTTCACGGTTAGAAATGGACCTGCCATAGCTGTTGAAGGGATTAAAGAAGAAGCTGTAGTGGATGGCATTGTTGATATTATGGTTAATGCCTATGGAAAAGCAGATCAAAAAACCTTTTTAATTACAGGGAGTGAAACGCCTCAAAGTATTCCGTATTGGGTGTGGATTACGATCATAGTAGTCGTTGCTTGGGGATTGTACTATATGGTGCGCTATTTTGCCGAGGCAAGCTTGTGAGAGGGAATTTAAAAGTACTATATCTGGAAGATAAAAAAAACGCTGCGTGTTGAACGCAGCGTTTTTTTGTGTGGGCTTCCCTTATTTTAGATCGGCAATAGAAGCGCCAAAATTGAGGTGTAATACATGACCATTGGCCAATACTAGGGCAGGTACAGATTGTACTCCTTCGCGTTCTGCTGCTTGTATTTTAGAAGGTTCTTCTCCTAAGTGTACAATATCAATAGCATGGTCAGTGATTAGGTGTAAGATATCTTGTTCTGCACTCACACATACAGGACATCCTGCGTGGTAAAACGTTACTTTTTTCATGGTATATACAATTAAATTAATAAAAGCAGAGAAGGATGTTATTTTTCCTTCTACACGGTAAAGATAGCTGTGATTGAACGCCTGAGTGTGGTACAGAATTACAATAGGCTTATGGTCCAGTATAAGGGAGAAAGAGGGGGGGGAGTGCTTTATTTTTCTATAGCTGCTGGACTAGCTTGAAAATAACAATTCTGTATGAGTCAGCACAACAAAAGAGCCCGTATGTTTGTATCAGAAAATTAGTTCACGGTGAGTGGTGAGTGGTGAATGGTAAATGGTGAGTGGTGAATGGTGAGTGGTGAGTGGTGAATGGTGAATGGTGAATGGTGAGTGGTGAATGGTGAATGGTGAGTGGTGAATGGTGAATGGTGAATGGTGAATGGTGAATGGTGAATGATGAGTGGTAAACTGTGCATCGTGCATCAAAAAACAAGGTTCTGTGGCCGAGTGGTAGGCCTAACTCCGCAAGAGTTAGTAGGTTGGTTCGAATCCAACCGGAACCTCGAAATAGTTAACGGTTAACAGTCCGGTAGAGAGCGGAAAACTGTACACTGTACACACAATCATCTTTATTTTTTACACCCATCTTGTCTTTTGCTGCGATGATTCAATACTGTCATTTTTTTTAATTGAATGCAGCAAAGATGGAGATGGCGATCATTTAAAACGGGAATACCATGAAAATACACAAAGAAGGTAGGGGATCCATTGCGATAGCGAGTATCGTTTTACTCCTAGTTAACGGAGGATCATATTATTTAATTAGCGAAAAATTAGCGTTTGTAAAAGCATTGATTTTGTTGGTAACCCTAGGGACATGGGGGTTAGTGATTTTCTTTTTTCGCATTCCTTCACGGGTGATGACGCAGGATGATACGTGTATTACTGCTCCATGTGATGGAACAGTGGTCGTGATTGAGGAGGTCGAACCCGATGAATATTTCACGGAAAAACGCTTACAAGTTTCCGTATTTATGAGTGTATTCAATGTACATGTCAACTTGAATCCCATCAAAGGGGAGGTGGTGTACAGTCAGTACCACAAGGGGAAGCATTTAGTAGCTTGGCATCCAAAGTCCTCTACAGAAAATGAGAGACACAGTGTGGTTTATAGACATAAAAATGGGGAAGAAGTACTAGCGAAACAAATAGCGGGAGCCTTGGCCAATCGCATTGTCAATTATTTGGAGTGTGGAACAGTGGTTGAACAGACGGATCAAATGGGATTTATCAAGTTTGGTTCACGTGTAGATTTAGTATTACCCATCAGCTGTAAGGTTCAGGTACAGCTGGGGGATAAAGTACAAGGAGGCGTCACTACATTGGCGAAATGGCAGGGATAAAATAAGAACAATGACTACAGTGCCTCGAGACATTCTCCAATAATACGTATTCCTTTTTCCAAGTCAGCTAGAGAAAGGGTACCAAAACTCAAACGCAAGCCATCGGAGGAAGTCGGAGCCATGTAATAGTCATTGGGATTAACCAATTGGACGCCTCTTTCTAATAAGTGGGGAATGAATACAGAATAGTCAATACTTTGTTTGGGCTTGATCCAAAAGGCCAAGCCACCATCGGGAATAGTATACGTAACCTGATCTCCTAAGTAGTGCTGGATATACTGAAGCATCACCTCCCTTTTCTCTTTGTATAAACTTGTCGCTTTTTTAATATGTTTTCTTAGCATGCCGTCTTCGATTAATTGAAGTACGGCTTGCTCCATGATACGGTCGCCTTGAATATCAATGATCTTTCTCAGCTGGGTAATCTCTTCAATTAGGGAAGGGTGACTGGTCACTAAAAAACCAATACGCAGCGCTGGAGCAACAACCTTGCTTAGCGTGCCAATATACACATAGTGCTGTAATTCGATATAGCTACACAACGGTAAAACGGGGCGGTAGCTATAGTGAAATTCATTGTCATAATCATCCTCAATAACCGTCAAATTATACTGGTTTGCCAGTTGAATAATTTCCAATCGACGTTGTAAGCTCAGCGTAACAGTTGTCGGAAATTGATGGTGTGGCGTGAGGTATACTGCTTTGATATTGGGATTCTTTTCCAACTGTTGGCGCATGGCAGTTGTGGAAATTCCCTCAGCATCCACTTCAATGGGTACTAAGGTTGCACCAGCGCGTTCAAAGGCTTGCCAAGCCGATTGGTACCCTGGGTTCTCTACCATAATAGCCTCTCCTTTTTGAAGCAAACACTGGGCAATTAAATAAATAGCCATCTGTCCACCACGAGTTACACAAACGTGGTCTTCTTTTACATGCATTCCCCTTTGGTGGTTGAGCATATGTGCAATATGTTGAATAAAACGAGGATCCCCTAAGGCATTGCCATAGCCCATCATTTGCCATTTGGCATTTCGATTGAAAATCTGTCGATACGCTCGTGCTAATTCTTTTACAGGAACAATCTTACTATCTGGATAGCCATTGTCAAAAATGAGTGGCGCAGGATGTTGAAAAATAGGATCCACAGGCAAGGTAGTCTCAGCTTTTGCTCTAAGTGGTCTCGATTGCGGAATGGTTTGTGCAATGTAGATCCCTTTGCGCTCCATTGAAATTAACCATTCTTCATCCAAGAGTACACTCAAAGCTTTTACAATGGTATTGCGGTTAACAGCAAGCATCGTGGCTAAAGTTCGCGTACTTGGTAAAATATCTCCTTTGAGCAGTCTACCTTGTTGAATAGCCTCAATAATAGCATCCGCAATTTGCAAATATATCGGTTTTTCAGCCGCCTGATCCAATCGAATTTCTAATTTCCAAAGCCTTTTCATGTGGACTAGTTAAGTTGTTAGTATATGTGTTGTGTAATAGACCAAATATACGCAATAATATTGTAGTTTGCGCGGTTTGTTCTTTGCGCGGTTTGTTCTTTGTTTTTTGCGCGGTGTATCTCACCTAGTTTATATTGGTTTTGGTATTCGATGAACCTACACTACGTTTCGGTTTGTTTGATTTTCTCTTTATACAAGAATCTTTTTTTTAAGTAGATGTAATGAACCAAAAGCCGAAAGCCGAAAAACAGTTTTTTTGTTCGTTGCTCTTTTGCTCTTTGTTATTTGTTATTTGTGATATTTATTCTTATTTAGAATATTTTCCCTTAATGAACCACTCACCACTTACCACTCACTATTCACCAGTGTATCGTGAATCTGTTGAGAGAGCAGATGCGCTTCTTGTTCAGCGGATTGAAAGATGAGATTTCCACTTTGAATATAGGTTTGTATTTGGTGAAATCCCAGTTCGTGCATTAACTGTCGGAGCACGTCCATTTTCAGTAGATTCTTTCCACTTACATTGACACTTCGAAGTAGGGTAATATAGGTTGTCATTCGCAGTTTATTCTAAAATGAAAGCCTAAGATACATATTTGCCTGTTTTTATGAAAAATTGTGGGTTTACTTGGGATGTTATTTTATAGCTTTTTAAAGCTAGGATAGGGAAGAATTCTACCTATTTGGAATTTTTATTTCTATTAGTTTAGTATCATGTAGTATTGTGTATTTATAGTAAACTTTGTTAAAAAGTAGAATTTAACTTTAGTTTTTTATTTAATTCGTGTAAAAAATATTGATTTTTATATGAAGAATAAAATAATGATCTTGTTTCTTTTGTTCTTGAAATTGAATGGAAGCGCCCAGAAGGGAATATTCAGAAGAGGGACGATTAGCCCCAGGCAATATACTGAAAACATAGTTTTTAAAATTGTCAATCACCTGATCTATGTTACAGTTGAAATCAAAGGAAAAAATTATGTTTTTTTAGTCGATACAGGAGCTCCCTCAACAATTCGGAAAAGTTTGGATGCGGACTTTATTTTTCTAACGAAAGAGCCGATTATGGATGCCATGAGAAATGTACAAGAAGTTGAGTATGGTATAGTACCCCAAGTTAAGATGAGCTCGATTACTTTTGAAAATTTTACCTTTATGCGCGAAGATTTTACGCTATTTGATGAGCTAGGGATTGATGGTATTATTGGGGCGAATATTACGAGTAAAAGTGCTTGGGATTTTGATCTCTTACACCATCGCATTACCATTTCGAGTGGGTTGAGTCCGACGCTTTTAAAAACGCGTCATTTTTCTTCTTTAAAAATAAAAAAAACACCAACAGGAACGCCGACTATCGCTTTGACTTATTTTGATAAAATCAAAGAAGAAGGCATTTATTTTGACACAGGCTATACGGGATTGTTTTATTTGAATTCCGACTTATTTCAGGAAGTTAAGCCCTATGTGGCGGGTTATATTACAGGAGAAGGAGAAATTAGCAGAAGTGCCTTTGGCGTTAGTGCAGGAGAAACACTGGCTTTTCCATTAGCCATGAGAATGGGAAAGGAGGAGATTCCTACTTTTTTAGCCCATGTAGAAGAAGACGATGAAAGCAATATTGGGGTCAAATGGTTGTCTTACTATCGGGTGATTATTTATGAAGACCGATTCTATTTTTCAAAATACAGACAAAAAGATTTTGACAATCAGGTTGTGATGAAAGGGATGAGAGCCGATATTGAGAATGATGAGCTGGTGGTTACTTTTGTATGGCATAACTCACAAGCCCATAGAAAAGGGATTCAAGTTGGGGATAAAATAGGGGCTGTTAATGGGCAGGTGGTGGCGAATTTACCTTTTTTGGAGCAAGTAAAATTAAAAGAAGCAATTAATACAGCGTCTAAGATTCGCGTAGCTATTCACCGATTGGGCAATGATATTGAGTTGACTGATGAGGTATTACTGACATTTTAGTAGGAGTAGCGATGAAAAATTGCGATAATAGCGTGTATCAAAGGCAGCTATTCATCAACAAAATAGTACCAGTGGTCAAAAGAATACGGTTTTCACGCTGGCTTTTTCCTTGTTTTGCACCAAAATAACAAATATGAAAGCAGGTGCATTTTTAATTTATTGTATGTTGATTTTGAGCGGGGTATCGCTACACGCACAGGATCATTTACGAGGGGAGTTTAAGGTAGATTACGTTCCTTTCTCCAACTATGTTAGACCCATAGACAGTGTGAAAACTCCCGCAAAAACGGATTTTAGACGCGTAGAGTTAAATATTGAAATTCCACTATCTATGCATATGGATCACAGGGGAAAACCGCGTACGTGGTCTG
>JASLHL010000342.1 GCA_030152225.1 Flavobacterium sp.
AAACTGCCCGTCAGACCATCCCTTCCTTTTAATCCACTAACCGTATAGGTTAATGCAGGATCCGTATCTCCATACACTTTGGTTTGCGCTTTCGCAGTTATGGTGACTGTGGCAGGGGTAATGGTTAAATCAGCAGCTTGATACACAAGGGTATAATCCGCAGTTGCCATTAAACTGCCCTGTTGAATTTCATACATCCCTACAGCCTCGCCTACTTCGCGAACTAAACTGCCTGTAAGCGTATCTGTTCCCTTTAATCCACTAACCGTATAGGTTAATGCAGGATCCGCATCGCCATACACTTTGGTTTGTGCTTCTGCGGTTATGGTGACGGTGGCAGGTGTAATAACTAAATCAGCAGCTTGATACACGATCGTATAATCCGTTGATGCCGCTACACTGCCCTGTTGGATTTCGTACGTTCCTATAGATTCTCCTGCTTCACGAACTAAACTGCCTGTAAGCGTATCTGTTCCCTTTAATCCACTAACCGTATAGGTTAATGCAGGATCCGCATCGCCATACACTTTGGTTTGTGCATCAGCCGTTATGGTGACGGTGGCAGGTGTAATTTCCAAATCAGCGGCTTGATACACAAGGGTATAATCCGTTGATGCCGCTACACTGCCCTGTTGGATTTCGTAGGTTCCTATAGATTCTCCTACTTCACGAACCAAACTGCCTGTAAGTTGATCTGTTCCCTTTAATCCACTAACCGTATAGGTTAATGCAGGATCGGTTTCGCCATAGCCTTTGGTTTTTGCTTCTGCGGTTATGGTGACGGTGGCAGGGGTAATTTCCAAATCAGCAGCTTGATACACAAGAGTATAATCCGTGGTTGCAGCCAAACTGCCCTGTTGGATTTCATAGGTTCCTACAGATTCTCCTGCTTCGCGAACTAAACTGCCTGTAAGTTGATCTGTTCCCTTTAATCCACTAACCGTATAGGTTAATGCAGGATCTGTATCGCCATACACTTTGGTTTGTGCTTCTGCGGTTATGGTGACGGTGGCAGGGGTAATTTCTAAATCAGCGGCTTGATACACGATCGTATAATCCGTTGATGCAGTTAAACTACCTTGTTGGATTTCGTAGGTTCCTATAGATTCTCCTACTTCACGAACTAAACTACCTGTAAGCGTATCCGTTCCTTTTAATCCACTTACCATATACGTTAATGCAGGATCGGTTTCTCCATACACTTTGGTTTTCACTTCTGCGGTTATGGTGACTGTAGCAGGGGTAATGGTTAAATCAGCAGCTTCAAATTGCAACGTATACCCTGCTACTGCTGTCAGTGTACCTTGGGTAATGGCATAACTCCTTACATTTTCGCCTGGTTCGCGTGACAAACTACCCCTCAAGACCGTACTGGGATCAATGGCAGGATCCAATCCTGATACGGTATAAGTTAATGTTGGATCCGTATCTCCATAGCCTTTGGTTTGGTCATTTGCCTTAACCACAATAGTGGTTGTTCGAATCGCTAGATTAGCTGGTTGGTACCGCATTACATAATTCGCAGAAGTCAAGGCTAATGTTCCTTGCGTAATGGGATAAACCCCCGTTTCTTCTCCAGGATCTCTCGTTAAACTTCCAGTCAATACATCTTCTGCTAGTTCCCCATTTTTTAGTCCTGAAACTTGATAGGTCAACATAGGATCAGCTGCCCCCATTTCTTTGGTTTTTGCATCTGCAGTTACCGTTAATGGAGCAGGTGAAATCGTCAAGGCGGCCGCAATCATAGTCAAACTATAATTCGAAGAAGCAACGGTCAAAGTCCCTTGGCGAATCGCATAAGAACCCACATTTTCTCCTGGATCTCGAACTAAACTTCCTGTTAATGGTACCCCACTATAGCTGCCATAAATCGTATACCTTAACTCAGGATCGGCATCTCCATAGAATTTAGTTACGGCTGTAGGAATAATATTAAGTGTTAATGGATTAACAACCAAGGTAATTTTACTTCTTGCACTTTCACAGCCTGCAGTACTAAATGTACTAACCCAATATACATAGGTCCCCACGGGTAAAGTAGCCGTATCGGGTGTAGGAATACTCGTTCCACCTGTTTCCGCTTCATACCAAGTTAAAACGTATGGTCCCAACACGCTTCGAATACCCACTAGTATCACTTGGGTCTGGGTGCCATATTGAAAAGAGGAAGATACACTAATCGAATTTAATCTAGGATTATCTACTTCCACTTGAATAGGCGTTCGACGCGCACTCTCTTCTCCTCCAATGGTTTGCGTAGCATAATAAGTTCCACTGCTTAGTAGTGTAGACGGTAGCAACGCAGTGGTTGCTGTTTCACTCGCATACCATTTGATATTTTCGCCAGTAGCGATTAAATCGCTAACTTTTTTATTTTCATTTTTACAAAACACTTGATTTACAGCGGCAGGAGGTGGTGTAACCTCTAGAATCTTTACCGTATAATCGGCCCATGTTCCATAATTATAGGCGCCACAAGGGTCTGTTCCATTGCCTACTCCTCCAGCATTCGCACTGCGATTCCAAATACGCATGCGATAATTTCCTGTAGCTATAGTATTGGGTATAACCACAGTAGCTGTATATACTTGGGTATTGTTAGCGATATAATCAGGTAAAGCTAATACTTCTGTCTGTTGATCAAAAACGCCATCAATATTAAAATCAATAGCAACTCCCGTACTAGTATAGCCCGTAGTCGTTATATTAAACGTATAACTACTCCCAGCTTGTAAGTCAGGAATAGACTCGGCTGTTCGGTCTCTTTGGGTATAAGAAGGGATTTGGTCGGTAAAATTAATTTCATCAATATTCACTACGGTAATGCGATGATTAGAGGATCCATTTCCATAGGTTGGCATACACCAATTGGGTGTAAATACTACTGCATCTGTCCAATAGCTTTCATCTGTGGCAGTACAATTCGCTTTCACATAAGCGTGATACGTTGTTCCTGGAACTAGATTAGCAAGGTTTACTGTCCTTGTATTTGAGTCTACTTGTGCTGAAAAAGCTAATCCAGTACTTCCACTGCCCGCTTCTCCTGAAGTTCGTATTTCATACGTATATCCTTCCGTATTAGGCGATGACGTGGCTGTCCAATCGATGGTTGCTGTGTTTAAACCTACCGCTGAAACAGTTAAATCGGTGGGTACAATACAAGTCGGTATTGGCTCGAAGCGAATATCATCGATATAGATTGCTTGATACACATCACTCAAACCATGGGCTAATCCAAAAAAATTAGCCGTTCCAGCCGGAAAATTCACGAAATACTCTTTGAATGAAGTAGTCAATGCTATGGTGGCTAAAGATTGCATTCCGACAGTCGTATTGGGATCTTCTAAGGTAACTACGTTTAAGGTTGACAGAGTCGAAGCTGTACTCCTCGCTCGAAATCGAACGCGATACCCACCATTTCCTAACTGATTGGTTGGAGGGGAAACCACCAGTAAATCACCTGTATTTTGGTTGCTATTGTATACATATAAGCTGTGACTTCCGGAATAAGAAGAAGCACTACTGGTGTATAGATACCCATTTCCAGTGGTGATTTTTCCCCAACAGGGAGGCAAACTAGCATTGTTTGTTGATCCTATAGGTTGAGACTCGAAATTTTCATTAAAAGCGCCTCGCGTTTCACATAAGGTAGTGAAAATAAAGGGACCTAGCCAATCTCCAAATTCTGTTGCACTACACTTAGATCTCACATAAAAATAGAAGGTTTCTCCACTAGCTAAACGCTCCAAAACAACGGTTAAACTGCTGGCAATAGTAGATCCACTTATTACTAATCCTGTTGTTCCAGAGCTAGGATTTCCATTGCTTCTCACTTCGAAATCATATCCTCCAGCCGGTGCTATGTTCGGTGGAGTAATATTAACTTTAGCGGTAGAGGTAGTAATTTGATTGATAATAATCGATATCGGATTTGGACAAGAAGGAACCAACTCAGCTGTAGCACCAAAAACACTGATAATTCCCTGTCCTCCTCCATACGAAAACCCAATAGACTTAATTGCTTTCGTTTGATTTTCAGGATCAATAGGTATCGAAAATTGATATAATCTAGGGTTGGTTGATGAATTTTCCAACATATTAGTCCTTCGTTCTAATCTTCCAAATCCTTGATAGGCAATTGGCAGAGTTGTTCCATCATACCAATCGGGTAAAGTAGCGCTTATCAGTTGAAATGAATCATCTTCAAAAGTAACCCTACAATGCAAAGTAGAAACACCAGAGGCAGAAGTAGCTAGAATGTAGATATTTTGGGCTTTTACTTGCCCACCTACGTTAGATGTAATCGTATTTCCAAGAGTTTTCAACCGAATAACATTATTCCTACTGTAATCTTGAAGTTGAAACGGCAAATTAGGTGTTGTAGACGCTTGAGAAGTAATGCGTCCATTTGTAGGCAATCCAGTTGTCTGTGGTATTGATTCGGCGGTTAACTTCCAATCCAAACTGCGAAGGCAATAGGATACCCCATCCATATCATTGGTTGTACTCGACGAAGCAATTCCAACTCCATTGGCAATCACATCTTCATTAAACCCATCTAAGCTTAGCGGTTGATAAGTTTGTGCATGAAGAACAATATTCCACAGCAAAAATAGCGGAAGTAAAAAAGTAAGGGGCGCTTTTTTCATTGGCAAAGAGATTGAGTTTTGTTGGTAATCAAGTTAAATGAGGAAACCTAATTTTTACAAAATTATCTCTTTAGTGAAAGAAATGAGAAAATGAGGGGTGGACAAAAGGGTGGACAAATGAAAACATTGCAAAGAAAACAACCTTATTCAATTAAAAACCAACTCATTACAATATATCTTGTTTTTAAAACTTACTACTTTACCATCCATACTTACACCTAAAAAAAAGTAATATACCCTTACAAAACCAAACAAAAACCACTGGCTATAAGCAGAAAACAGCATCGTTTAGCTTCCTTTTTTTAAATAAAAAGGGCAACCTTTTGGGTCACCCTTGTCTTGTTTATGTACTAGTTGTTCTCTTCAGCCATTTTTGTGTACTCAGCGATTAAATAGCTTAGGTAATCCCATTTAATTGAATTGTATGGGTATTTTTCTAAAAATTCTTGGTTGTCCCCAAAAAGAAAATTGTAGTGTTCTTCAAATTCTCCTTTTTTAAGCCAGATGACTTCCTCTCCTTTTTTGATGTAATAGGATTTAATTACTCCTCCTCCAATTTTAGGTCCTACGCCAAAGCCAACCGATGAGGTTTCAGAAGCCATTGGATCTGCATACACTTCAATTTGACTACTAAAAGTTGGATTAATTAATTGCATCAAGTATTCCTTTTCCTCTTTTTTGTTTTTTAAGGAAGCGGTAATGTTTCTTACATACACTTCGTCTGGATTGGTTGATTTAGTTAAGCTTTTACTTCCCCAGTTGCGTGCATTGTCAAAGTAGTTCGCTACTTTAGCTCCTTTTACCAATCCTGAAATAGGCAAGTACATTTCTTGAATTTCATCTGCTTGGAACTCTACTTTTTTACCAGCCGTATCTTTCATTTTGATTGCTGTAATTTGACCTTTTTTTCTGGTTACTCCAGAAACAGATCCCTCTTTTTTGGTTCCATCTTTAAGAATAAGCGTTGAATTTTTCTTGGAACTTACACCGACGAATACTTCATCAAATAGCATATCATCCATTATTTTCAACTGTTCTTTAGAGAATTTCTCTTTATCTTGTGCATGTATTGGCACATTCACCACTGCTGCAGTTGCTAAAAAGCTAAAAAGTATTAATTTTTTCATAAATTATAAATTTAATCAAAAGTAAGCATAATATATGACCCATTTACTTTTTTATACAATATATCGCTGTCCTTGTGGCTGTATTAGATCAAACGATCATTTTTCAAAAGAAACCTTTCAATAAAGGTAGGTCCTTTTTTCCAAAAGGACAGCGTAAATGGATAAAAGAAAAAGAGCCGATCTAAACAACTTAAAAAAGGAGGATGGTCCCAAAAGCCACCCTCCTTTTAAACAAAAAAACTCCTCTTAGTGAAGAGGAGTTTTTTATTTATACCGTAGTACTATTTTTTGTTTTGATCTTTCAAGCGTTGTTGTTCTTGTGCTTGTTCCATCATTTCTTGCATTTTACGCTGCCATTTTCCTTGCGGACGTTTCTTCGTTTTGTTTTCTTCGATCGTCGCTTTAATCTTTTCGTCTTTTACAATGTGGTTTTTAATTACATACATAATACCAATTGTAATCGAGTTTGAGATGAAGTAGTACAACGATAAACCTGAAGCATAGTTATTAAAGAAGAATAACATCATCAAGGGAGAGATATAGATCATCACTTTCATGATTTTGCTCATATCTGGCATTCCCTCTTGTGTCGGTTGTGCCATTTGTTGGTCTCCTGTTGTCATCTTCATATAGAAGAAGATCGCGATGGAAGCCAATAAGGGGAACAAACTCACGTGGTTTCCATAGAATGGAATGTTAAAAGGCAATTGCAATACCGAGTCATAAGACGATAAGTCATCTGCCCATAAGAAGCTCTTTTGTCTTAAATCGAAAGACGATGGGAAGAACTGGAATAACGAATAGAAGATTGGAATCTGTAGTAAGGCAGGAATACAACCAGCCATTGGATTCACCCCAGCTTTCGAATACAATTTCATTGTTTCTTGCTGTTTCTTCATTGGGTCATTTTTGAACTTCTCGTTTAATTCGTTTACCTCTGGGCGAATCATTTTCATCTTCGCTTGAGAAACATAGGATTTATACGTCAACGGTGAAGTAAATAAACGCACTAGGATCGTTAAAACAATAATTCCAATTCCGTAAGGTAAGAAGCTTGTCAATAAACTAAATACTGGAATAAATAGGAAACGGTTAATCCATCCAAAGATTCCCCATCCTAAAGGA
>JASLHL010000034.1 GCA_030152225.1 Flavobacterium sp.
TGTTCTGGGAAGCGCAAGGTTGTATGTACAATCCCCTTCCAGAGTAAAAACAAGGGCATGGGTTTTTGTTGATACTCTTTAACAATAAATGCACGCCCCATTTCTATCGATTGCGCCATCATCGGATACAATTCCGATTCAAAACGAAACAATTCATTCAGATAAAATCCGTTAATTCCGTATTTTTTATAGATTTCAGATCCCAAGCCCATGCGATAAGCTCCACAGATTTGCTCCGCTTCGTTATCCCATAAAAACATATGGTGGTAGTATTTATCGTACTGGTCAAGATCCAATTCGTTATTCGTTCCCTCACCGACTTCTCTAAAAGTAACCTCTCTTAGTCGGCCAAGTTCCAATAATATTGTCGGGATCAAGTCTGCTTTACACAAGAAAACCTCATAATTCTTACTTTGAAGTAATCGAAAGTCTTTTTCGCGTAAAACCTCTATTTCCTGTTTAATTCGATCAAGGGGTTGTGGAGGGACAATGTCCTTTACCATCTTTGGAAATTTAAAATTAAAAGACGGGACTTTTATCCATTTACGGGAGTCCTCATCTTTATAAGCATTCGACAACAAATACGTTTTAAAACGCAAAAAGTTTCCATAATCGCTTAAATCATAATGTTCATTTTGCTCTTCAACAGATATTGGACGTCCGATTCGTATTTTTATTACACGATCTTTTTGTGTCAACAATTCTGAAGGTAATTTTGCTGTACGCAAGGTTGGATTTATCTGGGATAAAAAGTAAAATAACTTACTATTTTTCGCATGAAAATAAATAGGTACAACTGGTACATTGGCCTTTTTGATCAATTTAATGGCTCCTTCTTCCCAAGGTTTATCCACCACTAATCGATCATCTTTATAAGTAGAAACCTCACCGGCAGGGAATATCCCCAAGGGTTTACCATCACTTAAATGCCTCAGCGTTTCTTTCAACCCCAATACACTTGATTTAATATCTTTGTTGTTTTCAAATGGATTTACAGGCATAATATAGGGCTTTAAAGGCTCTATTCGGTGCAATATAAAATTAGCAATGATCTTAAAATTAGGATCATGCTCCAACATCAATTTCAACAATAAAATACCATCTATTCCTCCTAATGGATGGTTAGATATCGTAATATAAGGTCCTTTTTTAGGTAGGCGTTTTAGTTCTTCTGGATCAATTTGGAATTCAATTTGAAACTCCTCTAAAATTGAATTTAAAAATTCTAAATCTTCTAGATGTTTATTTCTATCGTAAATCTTATTCAAGGTAGTAACCTTAAGCGTCTTCATCAGCAACCACCCCGTAAAAGTACCAAAGATACCATACTTGTCAACGTTAATCGCTTTCGCTACTTCCTTAGCTGTTACTAACCCCATCAATTTCAAAATTTAAGTAAGACAAATATACTAAAATCTTTAGGTATTCTATTTTATTTTATCAACCTTACCTAGATATCACTAGTCTTATTGAGGATAAAAATCTAAATAACTGATTAAAAAAAAGATACCTCATTTTAATTTTCTTTTCGCCTCGGATAAAAAAAGAACACTTCTCCCCGATAGTACGCCAATTTTACTGTTTATTGTCTAACTTATACGCCAAGCGAGACAGCTACTTACTATCGCTTTATTTCCTGTACATCAGAATGCTAATTAAAGATTAAAAAACGCATCAATACCGCCCTTTTACATATGAGTAATACTTATTTTTTCTATTTTTGGTCTTCATACAAAAAACAAGCCTAATGAAAAAAATCATATCCTATAATGTGAATGGAATTCGCGCAGCGATAAAAAAAGGACTACTCGATTGGATGCAAGAAGAAAATGCAGATATCATTTGCATACAAGAAACAAAAGCAAAAGAGAATCAAATTCCTACAGATGAAATTACGCTAGCGGGATATCCTTACCAGTACTATTTTTCAGCAGAAAAAGCAGGATATAGTGGAGTAGCTATTTTTTGTAAGGAAAAACCCAACCATATTACTTATGGAACAGGTATTGATTATATGGATTTTGAAGGTAGAAATCTACGTGTTGACTTTGATACTTTTTCAGTTATGTCTTTATATCTTCCTTCAGCTTCGAACATTGACCGATTGGATTTTAAGTACCAATATATGGATGACTTTTTCAACTATATCCAAGCGTTGAAACAAGAGATTCCCAATTTAATTATCTGCGGAGACTACAACATCTGTCACAAAGCGATTGACATTCACGATCCTGTACGCAACGCTAAAGTATCTGGATTTTTACCCGAAGAAAGAGCTTGGGTGGATAAATTTGTAGCCCATGGCTTTATCGATAGCTTCCGTTTATTCCATACAGAACCACATCAGTATAGTTGGTGGACCTATCGCGCCAACGCAAGAAACAACAACAAAGGCTGGAGAATCGATTATCATATGGTGGCAGAATCGATGCAAGATCGTATTTTAAATGCCTCAATTTTACAAGAAGTAAAACATTCCGATCACTGTCCAGTTGTCGTTGAAATTAAAGCCTAAACCCAAACCAAAAACACACGATATTACATGATAAAAAAATGCGCTATTGGCTTACTTGCATTGACACTCCTCTCCTCTTGTGTAACAAGAAGATTATACAATGAGTTGGATGCTAATTTTCAAAGTATTCTTGATGAAAATGAACAATTGGCGAATGATTTAGCGACTTTAAATAGTTCGATGAGTGATTTAGAACTTGCTAAAAAGCAATTGGCTCAACAGTTGAAAGACTTGCAACAAGAAAGACAAAACCTAAATGCTGAAATTGCAACAGCACAACAACGACTCAAAGAGCTACAAAACTCTTACACGAATCTTGAAAAACACAGCGAAGAATCCCTCCAAGCGGAAGCCGCTCGATTGGCCCAATCTCAAGCAGAACTAGATCTAAAATCTCAGCGTGTTCAAGAATTAGAAGGAATTTTAGCAGCGAATGACAAACAGATGAAAGCCCTGAGAGACAATCTGTCTCAAGCCTTAAACGCTTTTGAAGGTAGAGGATTAACCATTGAGCAAAAAAATGGAAAAGTATATGTTTCTATGGAAAATAAATTGTTGTTCAAATCCGGTAGTTGGGCTGTCAATGATGAAGGACGTGAAGCAGTAGTCGAATTGGCCAAAGTACTCGCAATTAATCCAGACATCTCTGTACTCATTGAAGGACACACGGACAATGATAAGGTATTGGGTAATTTAGGCGATGGCGTTCAAAACAATTGGGATTTATCTACCAAACGCGCCTTGGCGATTGTTTCTATCTTGTCTGAAAACACGGCTATTGACAAAAAGAACCTCACTGCTGCTGGGCGAAGTGAATACGCGCCTTTAATGAGCAATACCTCCACCGAAGGAAAAGCCAAAAACAGACGTATTGAGGTCATTCTTACTCCTAACCTAGATAAGATCAATGAAATGCTAAATCAATTATAGAAATTATATTATTCATATAAAAAAAGTGCTATAATCTAGTAATTATAGCACTTTTTTTATATATAATTCTATTTTCACAACTGTTTTCTCAGCACATTAACACAAAAACCGATTTTTATTTCTTATCTTGCATTTTCAAAAACTAAAAAACAAAACACAATGTTTCTTTCAACCCTTAATCAACAGAACATCCAAACAATTATGGACTTTAGTGAACTAAACGTCATCTACAAATGGTTCTTTGATTACCTTCGTTTTTTACATTTGAATACACACGAAACTCACATTGTAACGACCATCGCTTTATTACTTGCGTTTTCACTCGTTATGTTTACGTTGGATTATCTTTTAAAAAACATATTTATTGTCATCGCTCGAAAATATGCCAGTTTGAGTAAAACCAAACTCGATGACCTGATCATTAACAATAAGGTGTTGCACAACATTACACACTTTATTCCCGTTGCCTTAGCCCGTATTTTATTTCCCATCTTTTTTATGGGTTTCCCTGGAGTGATTAAAGCGGTATTAACCATTACAAATCTCTTATTTGTTATTGTTATTACGTTACTCTGTCGTTCGATTATTCGCACCATTAGAGATTATGCCAAAACCAAACCTCGTTTAGCTGATAAACCCATTGACAGCTATAGCCAAGTAGCGAGTATCTTTCTCTACTTCTTTGCAGGTGTAATTATCTTTTCGACGATTACAGGCCAAGACCCCGTCAAATTTCTTGTATCCTTAGGAGCTGCCTCTGCGATCTTGATGCTTGTTTTCAAAGACACTATTATGGGATTTGTCGCTAGTATACAAGTATCAACCAACGACATGGTTCGCGTAGGAGATTGGATTGAAATGACCAAATTTGGCGCAGATGGAACGGTATTAGAAATTAACTTAAGCACCGTTAAGGTGCAGAACTTTGACAAAACCATCACTACGATTCCCACCTATTTACTCATCAGTGATTCCTTTAAGAACTACCGGGGCATGCAAGTTTCTGGTGGACGAAGAATTAAACGAAGCATCAACATTAAAATGTCCTCTATTCGCTTTTTAGAACCAGCAGAAATTAATGAGTTAAAGAAAATTCAGCTTTTAAAGCCGTATATCGAAGAGCGACAAAAAGAAATTGACGAATACAACCTCAATACCAATGCCGATCAATCCATGCCAATCAACGGACGTCGAATGACCAACATTGGTTTATTTCGCGCCTATGTATTACGTTATACACAACAAAATCCTAACATACACAAGGAATACCACTTAATGGTCCGTCATTTGCAACCCACAGAACACGGTTTACCCATAGAACTGTATATGTTTACCAATAGTACTGTTTGGGCTTTTTACGAAACCGTTATGGCGGATATATTTGATCACGTCTTGGCCGCTATCGACTACTTCCATTTGGAAGTGTTTGAACTTCCCTCTTCTGATGATGTAAGACAGTTCATTGCCAATAGTCAAGATCCAATTAAACATTCAAATTAACTATACATCAAAACAAAAAAGGTTCGGAAGTATTCCGAACCTTTTTTATTGCTCTAGTTTGTGTATAATCTTCTCTATTTTTTCTTCTGTTGCCGTCAATTTTTTCTTGCAAAAAACAATCAACTGAGAAGCGCGTTCTACTTTTTCCGCTAATTCATCTACAGTAACTTCGTCGTTTTTTAAAGCAGTGAGAATTTGATCTAATTCATCTGCTGCTCGTTCATAAGTAAGTTTTTCCATTGTTCTATTTCTTCAATATGGTCTATTGTTATGCTATAGGTCTTTTTGTACAAGATCACTTCTAATGTATCCCCTTTTATTAAGCGAGTAGTTGCACGCAATACTTTTCCTTGATGGCGAACTACGGCAAATCCTTTTTTCAAAAGGTGTTCCAGATTGTAAAGGGCTAAAATTTCTTCGGTTTGCACCAGCGTAACTTTTGATTGGGTTAGTTTATACCGCAAACGAGCGATAATCATCTCTTGAATACTGGCTATTTTATGTTGTTCCAACCCTAAGCCTTGTTTCGCCCAAAGCGTTAAGCGCGTAGAGCGATCCTTGAGTTCATTTTTACACTTCTTCAGCTGTGTATTCACTTCGGTTTCTAATGCTAATTCAACAAAGCGCAACTCGCTAGTAGCACGTTGAATGCGCTGTTTAATCACATAAGCCAATTCGGTTGATTGTGCTTCAAGATAAGATTGACCTCCAGCAATTCTAAATTTGCTGATACGACCTACGTTTTCTTCGACTTGGGCTAATTTAGTTTTATGTTGCTCCACGATGCGTGCTGTATTCTCCCTCAATGCTTCTGCTCCTTGAGTAATTTGCGTATCAAATGCAACAGCCAAAGCCAAAATAAAAGAGGCCACTGCGCTTGGTGTCTTAAAATAAGTATGTGCAACATAATCGGCGACGGTACGATCAGTTTCATGTCCAATTCCCGTAAAAACAGCCAAGGGCATTTGCGCTATCTTCTCTGCTACCTGAATGGCGTTGAAAATGTCCAAATCAAATTTAGATCCTCCC
>JASLHL010000051.1 GCA_030152225.1 Flavobacterium sp.
CATAAAACCTGTGAATGTGGTAAGGAATTCATACAGTATAATTCACTTCAAAGATACTGCTCCTACCTTTGCAAAATGAAATACGCTAAACCTAAGCGAATCAATCAGGTTTCCAAAAAAAGACAAGAGGATAACGAAATCTACAAAGTTATCCGACTAGAGTTCCTCTCTAAAGAATACAATCAAAAATGTTTTATCGAAGGCTGTAACAAGCAAGCAACCACTATTGAACATACACGTGGCCGAGTTGGTTATGCTGATGATTGGGCAAGAGAAAACGGGATAACACTCTTTTTAGATGTCAGATTTTGGAAACCTTGTTGTTTAGAACACAATCTCGAATTAGAGAGAAATCCAGAACTATCAAAAAAATATCAACTCTCCAAAATACATGGAGGTAAAAAATAATAACACAAAAAACTTCTCGATTGTAGCAATCGACATAACAAAATGGAAACATTGGAAATAAAAAAACAGGACGCATTAAAAGCTTATGAAAATGCCAAGAATAGTGGGAAAAAACTTTTAGAGGATCTATTTGGCGAAAACACTTTTAATAAAAACATCAGAGAACGTATTCAAGGACTAAAGGACATCTTTGAATTAAACAACACAACTCAAAAAGATTTTGACAATAAATGGGAGGGGTTCGAACCACATGAAAAAGCAGCTGCTTTAGAGATCTTAATTGTAGCAGCTTACAATGAAGGAAAACTACCTGACTTCACAGATAATACATATAAATATTACCCAAGATTTACGATGGGTTCCCCTTCGGGTTCGGGCTTCTCGTTCAGCGACTACGATGGCTGGACTTCGATTTCGCATGTCGGCTCGCGCCTTGTTTTTCATGGTGAAAACGGATATGAAAATATGCTAGACGCTGTGGATAAATTTATGCCACAATACAAAGATTCAAGAACACTTTAAAAAATATCACAATGCAAAAATTAACAATCAACATTCCAGAGGGTTTTAAAGTAAAATCCTTTGATGAAACAACAGGAGTAGTAAACTTCGAACCTATTCCAAAAGATATTAAGGAACGAATCAAAACGTTTGAGGATGTTCTAAAGGCAATGGATATGACTTTAGAAGATTTTGAGGAAACCAGTAAAGATTTGATGCCTGACGAGTTAGCCTACAGAAAGTTAAAGCAAATCGTTGGCGTACTAAACGAAGGATGGACACCTGACTGGAGTAATAGTAATGAATGGAAATACTACCCATGGTTTAAGATGGGTTCCCCTTCGGGTTCGGGCTTCTCGTTCGACGTCTGCGATGGCTGGGTTTCGGCTTCGGATGTCGGCTCGCGCCTTTGTTTTAAATCGAGGGAGTTGGCAGAGTATGCGGGAAAACAATTTGAGAATTTGTACAAAGATTATTTTGTAATAGAGTAAAATATAAAGGTTGTACAATGTTGTAGCTGTAGTTCCCCTTCGGGTTCGGGCTTCTCGTACAACGACTACGATAACTGGAATTCGAATTCGAATGTCAGCTCGCACCTATGTGAGTTATAAAATAAAAACATTGTAAACCTTACCCCTTGGTAAAAAATCACCTAATCTTTCAAGGTCGTTGGTAGTAATAACGAAAGCGACCTTTTTTAAGCAAAGGCTATGAAAAGAATTGGAAATCTATACACACAGATTATTAGCATTCAAAACCTAACTGAAGCGGATTCAAAGGCTCAAATAGGCAAAAAGAAACAATATGGAGTTATTGCGCATAATAAGAATAAAGTAGCAAATATTTTACGATTACACAGGCTGTTGAAAGAAAAAGAATATCATACTTCAAACTATGATGTTTTTAAAGTATATGAGCCTAAAGAACGTGAGGTATATCGACTTCCTTATTTCCCTGATAGAATTACACATCATGCGATAATGAATGTATTAGAACCTTTGTTTGTTGCAACATTTACTAAGGATTCATACAGCTGCATTAAAGGGCGTGGCATACATGCGGCTTCATTTGCACTAAGAAAAACATTGAAAAATAATAGTGAAACTACCTACTGTTTAAAACTCGATATCAGGAAGTTTTATCCAAGTGTAGATCACGGTATTTTAAAGATGTTACTGCGAAAGAAGTTTAAAGATAAAGAGTTATTGTGGTTGCTTGATGAGATAATAGACAGTGCACCAGGATTGCCAATAGGAAACTACCTCAGTCAATACCTAGCAAATTTTTATTTAACATATTTTGATCACTGGGTAAAAGAAGAGTTAAGAGTAAAATACTACTTCAGATATGCAGATGATATTGTAATACTCCACAATGAAAAAGGTTATTTACACACTCTTTTAAAGATGTTTAAACAGTATTTAAAGGAGCGTTTAAAACTTGAAGTCAAAGAGAATCATCAAGTTTTTCCAATAGAAAAAAGAGGAATCGATTTCGTTGGGTATGTTCACTTCCACAATCACACACTACTTCGAAAAAGCATCAAGAAAAGATTCGCTAAGATGCTAAAGCAAAATCCAAACAAAGCTTCAATAGCTTCTTACCAAGGTTGGTTAAAACACTGCAATTCAAAAAACCTTTTAAAAACCTTACTACCAAATGAAAAAATTTAAGGATTTAAACATAAAACCAAAATTACACTCCTTTGTTGGAGATAAGATAAGTCTTTCAAGATTGTTTAATCTCGAAATAACAGTACATGATTTTGTTATAGAACCTTCAACAAAGAAACCAGGAACCGAACGTCTAAAGGTGCAAATTGAAAAAGACAATACAATGTACATCTTTTTTACAGGAAGTAGAGTTTTGATGCAGATGATTAAGGAAGTACCTAAAGAAGTATTTCCATTTACTACAACGATAAGAAATGATAATAAGCACTTTGAATTCACTTAAATACATAAGTCATGAAAGTAAAAGAAATATTAAATAAGTTAAAAGATATAGATCCTGACATGGAGGTCTATTTAGATGGTGGCTTTATAAACTTAATCGAAATAGAAACTGTTTATAAAGATCATGCGAATTACGCAATTGTTTTTACTAATGATTTCATTGAACAAGAACATCTTGAAGATAAAGCAACAATATTATGACAGCAACAAAACAACAGAAGTTTGCGATTCGGAAGAACTGTAACTTCAAAGATGATATCAAAGAAGAGTTTGTTCAATGGGCTACTCAAGATACAAGTAAGACAAGTTTAAATGACTTGTCTTTTGAACAGGCAAATAAAATCTTGATTGCCCAGGGTGATACTCCAAAACAAAGCGTTGAAAATTGGGGATTGTTTGATAAGAATAACCCAAAACATAAATACATTCTTAGTCTATGTTTTCAAATGGGACTAACCAAAGAGCTTAAAGGGCGTGATGTGGCAGATATATTTAGACTAGGAGAATGGCTGAAAAGTGAAAAAAGCCCTGTCAGAAAGCCTTTAAAGCAAATGTCTT
>JASLHL010000121.1 GCA_030152225.1 Flavobacterium sp.
TTAAGGGAAAAATACCCCCAAAATCACTTTTATAGTATAACTATTTTTTTAACTTATTTGATTCATATCTCATAACATTAAAACTTGTTAAAAACTGTAATTTTTAGACAAAAAAGTAAAGATAAAACAGCATTCAAGTAAGGATGTAAAAGTATCTCAAAAATAAAAGTGTACAAAAAGCGTACAAATCCGAGTATAAAAAAAGCCTAACTATTTAATAATCAATAGTTAAGCTTTTATTTCTGTGGAGTCGCCGAGAATCGAACTCGGGTCCAAACAAGCAATCAGAGAGCTTTCTACACGCTTAGTTTCAACTTAAATTTTCGATCAGCAGCTTGGTTTGAAACAACCACTACTGACTTAGCCTCTAAGATTTCGAAAGATGTCCGAGACACTAACCTTTCTAGGTTTACTTTACGGTTCCCCTCAACAAAGCGCCATAAACCAAGGCTCTTAAGGAGAATCTAGCTCTTCCACCTGGTGGAAACTAAGGCAATCTTACTATAATTCAGATTAAGCAGCTAAAGCGTAATTATTTTCGCCGTTTAAAAAGTTCGTTGTCTGATATTTACGAGCTAAACAACCACGCTCGACGTGCTTACTGACTAATTCCACTCGCTGTCAAAACCGATCGACCCCTTGTAAAATATGTTTTCAGAGGTTGCAAAATTACAACTTAATATTAAACATTACAACTTTTAAGTGTTTAAAAAGTTTGCTTTTTTGGAATACCAGAGAAATACAACTATATTTGCAAGAACCAGCCTCAAATTAAAGAAACAACTAATTTATTATATATTATGAAAATTGGAATTATTAAGGAAAGAAAAAGTCCTCCTGATAGACGTGTTGTGTTTACTCCTGAAATTCTAGCCAAGGCCTTACAGACATTTGATACCCTAGAAGCAGTAGTAGAACCCTCTGATATCAGAATCTTTCCTGACCAAGCGTATTCTGATAAAAACATCACACTCAGTGACGATTTGACTACTTGTGATGTGTTAGTAGGAGTGAAGGAGGTTCCTGTAGAGAATTTGATCCCAAACAAAACCTACTTTTTCTTCTCCCATACCATTAAAGAACAAGAGTATAACCGAAATATCCTCCAAGCGTGTTTGGCTAAAAATATCCGTTTGATTGACCATGAAACCTTGGTGGATGAAAACAATAAAAGACTCATTGGCTTTGGTCGCTATGCCGGAATTGTAGGTGCTTATAATACCTTGAGAGCTTTTGGATTGAAATACGAGCTATTTAATCTGAAAAAAGCAGAGCAGATGCTACATACAGAGGACCTAATTGCCCAATTAAAAAAGCAATTCTTTCCGCCAATTAAAATGGTAGTGACTGGAAATGGAAAAGTAAGTCACGGTATCATGGAGATTCTCAATGGAATGAAAGCCAAAAAAGTTTCTATTGATCACTTCTTAACACAAAAGTATGACATACCCGTTTATACCCAATTAGAGGTAATGGATTACTATAAACGCAAGGATGGGCAAGAAGCAACAAAAGCAGATTTCTATGCTAATCCAGAGCAATATGAAAGTAACTTTGAGCGCTTTACTAAAGTAGCTGATGTAGTAATTACAGGTCATTTTTTTAAACATGGATCCCCAAAAATTCTAACAAGAGATATGCTTAATGCAATTGACAACAAGATTCAAGTCATTGGCGATGTTTCTTGTGATGTAGATCACGGTCCGATTGATTCTACGTTACGCGCGTCAACCATTGCAGATCCTTTATATGGCTATCACCCAGGGAAACATGAAGAGGTAGCCTTTGATCATCCTGCTGCGATTACCGTTATGGCGATTGACAATTTACCTTGTGAATTACCCAAAGATGCAAGTGAAGGTTTTGGAGACGTTTTCTTAAACACCATCTTACCAGCCTTCTTTAATGAAGATAAAGACCAAATCCTAGCTCGTGCAACAGTCACACAAAATGGACGTCTTACTGAACGTTTTGCGTATCTTCAAGATTATGTTGACGGCAAATAAGGCATACAATTTAGATCATACGCTTACGCTATAAATTGTTAAGAGTATGCCAAAATCAAATATTGTATGAAAAATTTATAATAAAATAGTTTTACTGCGTATATTTGTTGCGAAATTTACAATCTGAATGGAGCGTCCTAATAGGAATAGGAAAATAGTAATATCCTTATTTTGCGAATTTTTTTTTCATCTTTCATTTTGAATAAAAAATAAGTAAGGTTTAGCTATTTTTGTTGAAAATATTCCCTTGTTTTCGCACAAAACAGTAGGCTGCCAATGATTGAAAATTTCAATGACAAGCCTATAATTTAATTGTTCAAAATAAAACTATGGAAGGTGAATTAACAAGCAAGGAGCTGCGTATTCAAAAAAAAATTAAAGATTCTGAGACTCACGTGTTCAGAACTGTGTTTCCAGGGCAAACAAACCACCACGGTACAATGTTTGGTGGAGCTGTTTTAGCCATCATGGATGAAATTGCTTTTATGACCGCTACTCGCTTTTGCCGTAAACCAATTGTAACTGTTTCCAGTGATAAAATCGACTTCAATCAACCGATTCCCGTAGGAACGTTAGTTGAATTAATTGGAACAGTAGTACGTGTGGGACGTACAAGTTTAGATGTACGAGTAGATGTATTCGTTGAAAGTATGTACAGAGAAGGTCGCGAAAAAGCGATTTCTGGTAATTTTACACTAGTAGCGATTAACGAAAGTAAACGCCCTGTACCTGTAATGGATGAGATAGAATCATACTAGATTCTGCTGCATAAAAAAAAGCGACTGTCGATAGGCAGTCGCTTTTTTTTTGTATCCCTTGGGTGTCTAACCCTTAGCCTGCTTTTAAGGCAGCACAAAGTAAGATCGCTTCTTTGGGTATTTATAAAATAATTCAAAGAAGATTAAATAATCTCTATAAGAATTCAAATGTAGTGGAGGTGGAGTAAAAAATTGAAAGCGTTATTTGACTAATTTAAAGCTATATTAATTTTTTCTGTATCCAAAAACCACTACTATGGAAACAAAGCAAGAACAAGGGAAATCGCTATTTCCTCCTCTCCCCACAGATCCTGTCAATCAAGCGCCAAACAGTTATTTGGAGCGTCCCATCCACCAAGCAGGCAAACCCTTACCGTTTGCGGATCAGTTGGGCAACTATCAGCAACATAGAGGTATTCCTACCCAAGACTTTTCTCAACATAGGGTCTATATCATCGGAAGTGGTATCGCAGGGTTGTCTGCGGCCTTTTACTTCATACGCGATGGACAAATTCCCGCCTCTCAAATTGTCTTCTTTGAAGAGCGTGCTGTAGATGGTGGATCCTTAGATGGAGCAGGAAATGCTCAAAGTGGCTATATCATTCGCGGTGGACGGGAAATGGACACCACCTATGAAAATGTATGGGATATTTTCCAACATATTCCCGCACTTGAACTTCCAGAACCCTATAGCGTACTCGATGAATATCGCCTATTAAATGACCGCGATCCCAATTATTCTATCTCGCGCTTACTCCATAAACAGGGACGAATTAAAGATGCAACTGCTTTGGGACTAACTAAAAAAGATCAAAGAGCCTTATTCAAACTCTTACTAGAGAAAAAAGAAGGATTAGATGATCAAGCCATTCAAACGTATTTTAACACCTCCTTTTTTAAAAGTAATTTCTGGATGCTATGGCGTACCATGTTTGCCTTTCAACCCTGGCACAGTCTGCTGGAATTCAAATTATACCTCCACCGTTTTATCCATGCGATCGATGGCATGCACGATTTCTCTTCCCTGATATTTCCCAAGTACAACCAGTACGATACTTTTGTCTGTCCACTTAAAAAATACTTAGCTGAACTAGGGGTGACCTTCCAACATAATACCGTTGTAACTACAGTAGAAATAGCAATAAAAAACGACTGTAAGACAGCCCAGAAAATAGTCATGCAACAGCAAGGTATTGAAAGCGAACTATCCCTAGAATCAACTGATTTTGTTATTGTTACTACAGGATCGATGACAGATCGTACAGCTTATGGTACCAATACTAAAACAGCAGTAAATCCAGTAAACGCAACAAGTAATCTTGGAAATGAAGTCCCAATTAGGGAAGAACATCGCATTGAATCCTTGTGGGAAAAGTTAGCTGCACAATCTCCTATTTTTGGTAATCCTGCCAAGTTTTTCTCCTCCGTAAAGGAATCCGCTTGGGAATCCGCAACATTAACCTGCAAACCTTCTCCATTAGTCGATCAACTTAAAACTTATGCCGTTAACGATCCTTATTCGGGACAAACGGTAACGGGTGGAATTATTACCATTACAGATTCCAATTGGTTATTGAGCTTTACCTGCAACCGACAGCCGCATTTTCCAACCCAACCCAACGATGTACTTGTGCTATGGGTCTATGCCTTAAACATGGAGGCTCCTGGCAATTTTATTTTAAAATCAATGCCGAATTGTACGGGTAATGAAATTTTAGCTGAATTGTGCTATCATCTTAATTTGAGCGATAGGATAGAGGAGATTCAAGCCAATACGATTATACGTACCGCCTATATGCCTTATATCACAGCTATGTTTATGCCTAGAGCCCAAGGTGATCGACCGGATGTAGTGCCTAAAGGATCGGTAAACCTCGGCTTAGTTGGTCAATTTGTTGAAACACCTAATGATGTTGTGTTTACGATGGAGAGTTCGGTGCGATCGGGTAGGCAAGCGGTCTATCAATTGTTACAACTCAATAAGCAGGTGCCCGATATCGCTCCGATGCAGTATGATATCCGTCACTTAATTAAAGCGGCCTATACGCTCAATGACAACAAACCTTTCATTGGTGAGCCGCTCTTAAGGCGATTCTTAAAGGAAACCTACTATGAGCACATACTACCAACAATGGATAAGAAAGACAAGAAAAGAAAAATATCCAATGGACTCCTTCGTAAAGAATTAAAAAGAACAAAGGAATGGTTCAAAAAGTTAGTTAATTAAAGGGAGGATTTGTACATTTAGACAAACCTTTTGTATCAAAAAACAAAAAATTATGAAGATTAAACATGTTACCGTTGCAGGAAGTGGTGTATTGGGCTATCAAATTGCCTTTCAGACTGCTTTTTATGGATTTAAAGTTACTGTGTATGATATTAATCAAGATGCCATTGAGAAGGCAAAAGCTAAATTTGATCCCCTGAGTGAGCGTTATAAGCAAGATATAGGGGCGACAGATGCACAAATTGCACAAGCAAAAGCAAATCTTTCGTATTCCTTTGATTTAAAAGAAGCAACAGCACAAGCGGATTTAGTGATTGAAGCAGTACCTGAAAACCCAAAAATTAAAATTGGCTTTTACCATCAATTGGCTGAAGTAGCTCCCAAACATACAATTTTTGTTACCAATTCGTCTACGATGCTACCTAGTCAATTTGCAGAGGTCACCCAACGACCGAAACAGTTTTTGGCTTTGCATTTTGCCAACGAAATATGGATGCATAATACAGCTGAAATTATGGGACATGCAGCTACTGATCCCGCTATCTTTCAAGAGGTTGTTGCTTTTGCACAAGCCATTGGTATGATTGCCCTTCCGCTGCATAAAGAACAACCAGGCTATATACTGAATTCCCTTTTAGTTCCCTTACTTGATGCAGCAACAAATTTGCTAGTTAATGAGGTAGCAGATGCCCAAACTATTGATAAAACATGGATGGCCGCAACAGGAGCTCCAACAGGGCCTTTCGGGATTTTAGATATCGTGGGTATTACAACAGCGTATAACATCAATAAAATGGCTGCAGATGCTACCCATGATCCACTTAAAATCAAAACAGTAGACTACCTGAAAAAAGAATTTATCGATCAAAATAAACTAGGCGTTAGCACCGGAGAAGGCTTTTATACCTATCCTAATCCTGCTTATTTAGCGGAAGATTTTTTGAAATAAGAAATAGAACTTAGTCTCAAAAAAGGCTTAAATACCGAGGTATTTAAGCCTTTTTTTATTTAAACCTTTACTTTAATTAATATTATGTAAAACACATAATTTAAGCAAATTAGTGGTTTATATTTTTGACTTTGTCATGCGAAAATTATTCAGTAAGTCACGACGTAACTCCGTCTGTGTAAAACCGATAACCTCAAGCAGTTCAACCATTTCTTTTCCTAAATATTGATTGATCTCATAGAAAAGAAAGCCACCTGGCTTTAGATGCGCCTTAGCTAAGCGTCCAATTTTTCGATAGAAGATAAGTGGATCACCATCATCAACAAATAGTGCGGTATGCGGTTCGTAATCCATCACGTTCTTTTTGATTTCTACCTTTTCTAATTCGCGTATATAGGGGGGATTAGACACAATAATATCATACGTATCTGCCAATTGTTCCAGCGCGAGTATATCTCCCTGTATAAAGTTAACCTTTGCATTTAGAGCTGCTGCATTTCGCTTTGCCACAGCTAAAGCTTCTGTAGATATATCGAGTAAGGTAACCGCACTATGGGGGAGTTCTTTGGCTAAAGTCAACCCTATACAACCACTTCCTGTACCAATATCCAAAATGCGAATTGGCTGATCCACAGCAACGGTAGCCATAATCCATTCTACTAATTCTTCGGTTTCTGGACGGGGAATAAGGGTATGTTCATTTACTTCAAACGTATAGCCATAAAAATAGGCTTTACCCAAAATTTGTTGAATCGGCTTTTGTTGTACTAGCTCTGTTAATACAGCCAACCATTTTTCGGGTTGTTTTGTTTCTAATGTCGGATTCATCACGAAATCAATACGCGTTTTTCCCTCCAATTCTTCCAAACAAATTAGAAATAACTGTTGCGCTTCTAACGCATCATAAATGGGAGTTAACTCCGCTATAAACTGGTCTTGTAGTAATTTTATAAGCATAGTTTAAAAGCTAAAAACTCTAGTAGTTTAGCTAAAAAGAATTAAATTTGTTCAAAGATACAGTTTTATCAATGTTGGAAAAAGACGAATACTATATTTCTCGCTGCCTGCAACTGGCAAAACAAGGAACTTTTGCGGCATTGCCGAATCCCGCAGTGGGAGCCGTTGTCGTTCACAACGATCGAATACTAGGTGAAGGTTTTACTTCTGCCTATGGAGGTCCACATGCGGAAGTCAATGCTATAGCGGCTGTAAAGAATCTTGAGTTACTTAAAGAAAGTACGTTGTATGTAAGTTTGGAACCTTGTAGTCACTTTGGAAAAACACCGCCTTGTTGTGATTTAGTCATTGCCAAACAAATTCCGCGCGTAGTAGTAGGAACAATTGATCCTTTTGCTAAGGTTTGTGGAATGGGGATCCAAAAAATGAAAGAGGCGGGAATTGATGTAGTTGTCGGTGTTTTAGAAGAAGCATGTCGAGCTAGTAATCAGCGGTTTTTTACCTATCACCAAAAGAAGCGTCCTTATATTATTTTGAAATGGGCCCAAAGTCAAGATGGGTTTATTGCACCTTTGCACCGGGATAAACAAGCCCCTGTTTGGCTATCTAATGGGTATGCACAACAGCTTGTACATCAATGGAGAAGTGAAGAGATGGCTTTTCTTGTAGGGACGAATACAGTTTTAGCAGACAATCCTTCCTTAACGACAAGATCCTGGTATGGCAAAAATCCTACTCGCATTTACTTAGATCGAAAGGGAGATATTACCGATGCGTATGCAATCAACCAACAAAGTGATCCAACAGTTTGTATTACAGCAAATAAAGAAGCAAAATCTAGAGCGAATATTACCTACTACTATGCTGATTTTGATCATAATTTAGTGGATCAGATCTGTGCAATACTGTATGATCTTCAACTATTGTCTGTTGTGATTGAAGGAGGAACACAAACCTTGCAACATTTTATTGATACGGGTTTATGGGATGAAGCGCGTATCTTTCACAGTACAGTAAACCTAAAAGAGGGGATACAAGCGCCCGTAGTAAAGCATTGGCATTCGAAAGAAAGCTATGCCATTGCAACCAACCAATTAGATATTTTACACGCCAACTAATGACGGAAGAAAAAGATTTTTACAAAACGATAAGCGAACCTACAGCAGAGGTTTTATACAAAGAAAAAAACAGTAAATTCTTTGGTTATGCTTTTCCCATTAAGAAAGAGGAAGAAGTCAAGGAAATACTGGAACAAATAAAAAAACAACACTACAATGCTCGTCATTGGTGCTATGCGTTCCAGTTGGGAACAGATCCCGTTTACTATCGTGCCAATGACGATGGGGAGCCTAGTAATACTGCAGGAGCACCAATCTACGGACAAATTCAATCCTTTGATGTGACGGATATTTTGATTGTAGTCGTTCGTTACTTTGGAGGCGTAAAACTAGGAGTAGGAGGGTTAATTACAGCCTATCGCGCTGCTGCTCAGATGGCAATGGAAGAGGCAGATATCATTGAATGCACCATTGACAAAAAATTTAAAGTGCGCTTTGATTATAAGGACATGAACAATGTAATGCGAGTGATCAAAGAGCGCAATTTGAATTTAGTTCAACAAAAAATGGAGATGACCTGTGAAATTGAATTATCAATTCGAAAAAGTGAATACCAACAGGCAATGGAAGCTTTCATTCCGTTCTATGAAGTAAAAGTCATTGAAGCTACTGCTGAGGATTATTAATTCCAGAAGTATTGCTCTTTTTATTTAAATTAGAAAAGGTGCTAAAAAAGGGATGCTTCTTTCAAAGCACCCCTCAAGTAAATAATACAATAAAAAATAATATTAATCTTTTAGTTAAAAACGGAGAAAGTAAAACTTTCGTATGGCTATTTCCCTTTGTTTTTAAACTATTTTGATAGGCCGTCTTACCTCAGAGACAATACCAATAAAGTTATTGCACAAGCCGCTAATACTAAGCCAATTATATTTTTTATTGAAAGCTTTTCTTTAAAAAGCGTATAGCCAAAAAGCGTTCCCAAAAAGATAACACCAAAATTCATTCCTGCAAAGACAATCGTCGGGTTAGAGGAGAAGTGGTGGTGGGCTTTCATATAAAATATAATATTGATGAAGTTTAATCCTCCAATAAACAGACCTGAGGCTAAATTGAGTTTTGAAAGCTTGAGTATATTTTTCTTAGCCAGGATTGAATAAGCGGATAAGCTCAAAATCAAAGCGGTGAAAAAAACATAAAACAAACTTTGTGTATAGGGTATAATGGAATACAAAGCCAATTTTTTAAAGCAAATATCAATTATACCAAATCCAAAAAACGTGCTTAATAAATACCAGCTGCTTTTATTGGAACTGCTTGTTTGAGCCGTATCAACCTTGTTTAAAATAAAGTAAACGGATAGCAAACCAATGCCCAATGCCCAATAGCGCATCGTATTTAATTCTTCATGAAAAATGAATATAGCAGCTAATATGGGAATTAAAAGAGATAAGCGCTGGGCAATATCTGTTTTAATTAAACCTGCGTATTGTATAGAGCGAAATTGAGCAACAAAAATTGTTGGCAATAAGATTCCTAAGCTCAAAATGATAGCTAAAGGCATATCGCTAGAAATTTGCGTAAAATCAACTTCAAAAATAAAAAAAGACAATAACGAAGTTACAACGTAGTTGACAATGATTATTTCAAAGATATTGATCGGAAATCTTTTGATGTACTTAAAAAATACACCAACAGAAACACTGCCGAGAATGCTACAGATTAAATAGATCATAGGAATAGTTTATCGGAGTACAAAAATAGAAATTATCACAAGTTTGTCAAGATTAGGAGGGGTTTTAATTTTCTATTTTACATAATATTAATTATAGTGTATTCTTTGTTTTAAGCTTTAGAACAGTGATTACCTATATTTACAAAAAAACCACCAGTTCAACAACTGATGGTTTCTTTTATCCTTTAATAAAATCTTTCTTTTCAATTACCTGTAAATCTTTACTTACAATAATGCCCAACGTATCTATTTTAGTTGCCTGAGTTGCTGTTGATCTTTGTAACAATGCTTTTACACTATAAGCAATGAACTTCGTATGGTCAGCTTTTTTTTCTTGCGCAATGACATTTTCTAATTCTTTCATTAACGGTTCCGCTTTTTGTTGTACTTCGTTGTATTCGCGTACAGCATGATCAATTTCTTTGCGTACATTGGCCACCGGATGAATTTTATACAACTGCATATACTGATTTACTGCATAACGTTGTAATTCAATAAAAGGCTGATGATCCACTTCTAATTCTTCAACTAAAGCCAATCCTTTGAGTTGCAAACGCTTTTTTTCAGTAAGCGTATCGATCTGAATAATAGTTAGTTTATTTTCTTTTTTAGTAAAATCAACCTTCAATTCGGATGCTACGTACGGACTTACAG
>JASLHL010000327.1 GCA_030152225.1 Flavobacterium sp.
TCTTTGCTTTTTGTGATGATATTCATTCTTATTTAGATGATTTTTCCTACGTTTCGGTGTACCTCACTTCGTTACTATTTTGTTTGATTTTCACTTCATAAGAAAATCTTCTTTTTCGATTAGATGTAATGAATCAAAAGCCGAAAGCCGAAAAACAGTTTTTTGCTCTTTATCTCACTTCGTTACTATTTTGTTTTGGTGTTCGATGAACCTTCAATTTGTTCTTTGTGTAGAATTCTCATCGCCTCATCATCCATTCACTAATCACTAATCACTAATTACTAATCACCATTCACCAATCACTCATTTCTTCTTCGGACTGATAATCTTCACGTCCTGAAAGGCAATAGCACCGCGAATCACACTTAATATCGTATCGTATAGGGCTTGAATAATTTGGAGTTTTAAGTCGTTTGAGGTGTGAATTAAACTAATTTCTCTTGCGGGTTGTGGCGACTCAAAAGGCAGGAGGTTTTTTTGATCCTCTTTAGTAAGTTGAAGTGTGTGGAGGTAGGGCAATAGGGTGTACCCTAAGCCTTCTTTAGAAAGCTGTATTAATGTTTCGAAACTACCACTTTCTAGAGAAAATGGGCGATCAGCATCCGTACTTTTGTTTTTACAGATGTTGATAATACCATCTCTAAAACAGTGTCCATCTTGTAGGAGTAATAGTTTTTTTAGATCAAGCTGGTTGGTTGTAATCTTATCGCCAAATTCACTTTGTAGTGGTTGGGGAATATAACCGACAAAGGGCTCATAATAGAGTACTTTTTCGCGTATATCTTCTAGTTCTAAAGGAGTGGCTACAATGGCAGCATCAAGATATCCTCCTTTCAGTCTGGTGATAATTTCTTCGGTAGTATACTCTTCGATAATCAGGTGTACTTTCGGAAATTTATTCACAAACGTTTTAATAAACATAGGTAATAGGGTAGGGGTAACTGTGGGAATAATGCCCAGTTTAAATTCACCGCCAATAAAGCCCTTTTCTTGGTCAATGATATCTTTAATTCGATTGGATTCATTGACAATTTTATGTGCTTGCTGAATAATTACGTCGCCAATAGCCGTCAGTTGAATAGGCTTTGTGGTACGGTCAAAAATTTGAACGCCCAGTTCCTCTTCTAATTTTTGAATTTGCATACTCAAGGTTGGTTGAGTTACAAAAGATTTTTCCGCAGCAAGGGTAAAGTTTTTGTGCTCTGCAACCGCTAAGGCGTATAATAATTGCGTAATGGTCATAGCTTGAATAGTATAAGGTAAAATGTGTATCCAAGATACAAATTTAATCCTCTATCTTCTCCAATTCTTGGTAATTTTTCATTAATCGTTTAATCAAAATTCCATAAACCACGCGGTAGTAAAGCCAGATAATACCGAAAAAGACCAAAAATAAGAGCATAAATATACCCGTAACAAAGCCGTAGTATTTCCATCCATGTGTGGGATCGGTATCCATACTCAAAACGCTGAACATAGCGAAGAGTGATAGCACGGAGATGATCGAAATATTAATGACAATATAATAATTGACCATTTTTTTGGTCTGAAGAATCTGTTTCATCAAGTTTTTAGTGTTATCAGCCACGCAAATTTTGCGGTATTTGATATAAAACAGAATAATAAAAATAAGTGAAACGAAACCGCTGATGTAGTCTATATTATTAACGGTCCAATCAAAAAATAAATTGGTTGTCGCTTTTAGATCATTGTCTTCATTAAAAAGAAAAAAGCTTGCCAGATTTAGACAAAGGAATTCGATGACGCTAATAATGAATATCCACATGACGATGGAAGATGATTTTTTGTGAATCATCCCTGTGATTTCGTCTTTTGAAATCTTTGGAAAGTTTTGGCTCGCGTTCCAATGCTTTTTTAATAAATCAAGTTCATTCATGATATCGTGTATCCTTACGGATTTAGTATTTTTTTTAATTTGCTTTTAATTCGATTCATCTTTACCCGTGCATTGATTTCACTAATTCCCAGTGTACCTGCAATCTCTTCGTAGGTTTTGTTTTCTAGGTACATGAAAACTAATGCTTTGTCAATATCATTGAGCTGATGAAGTGCTCGGTACATTAATTTGAGCTGTTGCTCTTCTTCTTCGTTGTACTCTTGATATTGAAAATGATGGATTACAGGATCATAACTCGTCGTGTTGATTTGCCTGCTTTTCTTTCGAAATAGAGAAATGGCTGTATTCAGTCCAATTCTATAAGCCCAAGTTGTAAATTTTGATTCCCCTCTAAAGCTGGGGTATGCTTTCCATAGCTGAATGGAGATTTCTTGAAACAAATCTTTATGAGCTGATTCCTCATCTGTATAGAGCCGACAAATTTTGTGGATGAGATTTTGATGCTCTTCCAAAAGGTTAACAAACTCTAACTCAAGACTTTTTTGTTTCATATTACAATTAGATGCCTAACTATGATAATTGTTACATTTTTAGGAAAAGTTTTTTTTTAATTTCATTTCCAAGATAGCGATTTCAACGCTAAAAACGCACATTTTAGAACAAATGTACCAAGCGCTAATTTATACTCATTCTGTATTGTTTTAAATTATTGTAAAATTGATTAATTTTCTGATAAATATTTCGAATAATTACTAATTTTAGTATTAATTAAGTGTGATTATGCGTATGGATTTTAAAATACTGTCTATTTGTTTTGCAAATAAAGATAAAAAAGACAAGTAAAATTATTTTTTGGTACTATTTATGTTGTTCTTATTATCGTTCCATAGGATGAAATTAGATGCTCCTTTATAAATTAATTATTAAAACAAAAATAAGATGAATACACTCTCAAGAAAGATTGTAATGGCAGGAACAGGGTTGTTTCTGTGTTTCTTTTTACTGATTCACTTTTTAGGGAACACCCAGTTGTTTCTAGAACCCGAGCACGCACAGCAAAGCTTCAATGCTTATTCCCATTTTTTAACAGGTAATCCGCTAGTGAAAGCAGTGTCTTATGTGCTCTACTTGTCTATTATAGGACATGCAATTTACGCCTTGATCATTACCTCAAAAAACCAAAAAGCTGGCGGTACTTACAAACGCGACAGAAGAGGTAGAGCCAGCAAATGGTATAGCCGAAATATGGGGGTTTTAGGTGTGATCATTTTAATCTTCCTGGTGCTTCATTTTCAAAATTTTTGGTATGTCTATAAATTTGGAACCATCGGTTTAGACGCCAATGGCAATAAAGATTTATACACCGTGGTCGTAACGGCCTTTCAAGAGTTATGGCTGGTGGTAGTCTATGTTATTGCTATGATAGCCCTTGCTTATCACCTGATTCACGGAATTACCAGTGGCGTGAGAACACTGGGGTTATTTCATCCGAAATACGTCCGTTGGATTAACGTATTCGGTGTTGCCTATGCCGTTATTCTTTGTGTAGGATTCGCTTTGATGCCCATTTATATTTATATCACCCATTAATACAAGCTTGTTATGAAATTAGACGCAAAAATTCCTGGAGGACCATTAGAAGAAAAATGGTTTAACTACAAAAAAAATGCTCGTTTGGTCAATCCAGCAAACAGAAAAAAACTGGATGTCATTGTAATTGGAACGGGATTAGCTGGTAGTTCAGTAGCAGCTTCTTTAGGTGAAATGGGATATAATGTAAAATCGTTTTGCTTTCAAGATACACCGCGTCGTGCGCACTCTGTAGCGGCACAAGGGGGAGTGAATGCTGCTAAAAACTACAAAAACGATGGGGACAGTATTTACCGCATGTTCGTTGATACGCTAAAAGGAGGTGACTTTAGAGCTAGAGAGGCCAATGTGTACCGCTTAGCCGAATGTTCAGTTAATTTAATCGATCAAGCTGTAGCACAAGGAGTTCCTTTTGGTAGAGAATACGGCGGATACTTGAATAACAGATCCTTTGGTGGGGTGCAGGTGAGTCGTACCTTTTACGCTCGAGGGCAAACGGGACAACAGTTGTTGCTGGGAACGTATCAAGCACTGATGCGTCAGGTGAGTAAGAAGACTGTAGCTTTATTCTCTTCGCATGAAATGTTGGATCTGGTGGTGATCGATGGAAAAGCAAGAGGTGTAATTGTGCGAAACTTAGAAACAGGGGAAATTGAAAGACATGCCGCTCATGCTGTTGTACTCGCAACAGGAGGGTTTGGTAAAATATATTATTTGTCCACCTTAGCGATGGGGTGTAATGGTTCTGCCATTTGGCGTGCACATAAAAAAGGAGCGTTTTTTGCTTCACCAAGTTGGACACAAATTCACCCAACGTCTTTACCACAATCGGGTGATTATCAGTCGAAGTTAACGCTAATGTCGGAATCGCTGCGTAATGACGGTCGTATCTGGGTACCGAAAAATCTAAATGAAACGAGATTCGCGAATGATATCCCAGAAGAAGAACGCGATTATTACTTAGAAAGACGCTATCCTGCATTTGGAAACTTAGCTCCACGTGATATTTCTTCTCGTGCAGCTAAAGAACGCATCGATGCTGGATATGGGGTAGGACCATTGAAAAATGCCGTTTATCTCGATTTCTCTAAGGCAATCAAAGAGCAAGGGCAAGCAAAAATTGCTGAAAAATACGGTAACTTATTTACCATGTATGAAAAAATTACGGGTACAAATGCCTATAAAGAACCCATGATGATTTCACCAGCGGCTCACTTCTCTATGGGTGGATTATGGGTAGATTATGAGTTAATGACAACTATTCCTGGGTTATTTGCTTTAGGTGAAGCCAATTTTGCTGATCACGGAGCTAATCGATTGGGAGCTAATTCACTTTTACAAGCTTCGGTAGATGGATACTTTATTGCACCTTATACGATTGCAAATTATTTAGCTGATCAAATTCGAGTTGGTAAAATCGAAACCGATCATCCAGAATTTGAAAAAGCAGAACAAGAAGTTAAGGACAAATTAGAAGGGCTTTTGAAAATCAATGGAAATAAAACAGTGGATTACTACCACAAAAAACTTGGCAAACTCTTGTACGATTACTGCGGTTTAGCCCGTACAAAAGAAGGTTTGACATTTGCTATTGATGAAATCAAAAAATTAAGAGCCGAATTTTATACCAACGTACACGTTCCCGGTACCAATGCAACGATTAATTCGGAGCTAGAAAAGGCAGGACGCGTGGCAGATTATCTAGAAATCGGAACTTTAATGTGCTACGATGCTTTAACCCGTGATGAATCTTGTGGGGCACACTTTAGAGAAGAATACCAAACAGAAGAAGGAGAGGCTGCTCGTAATGATGAGCAATTCCAGTTTATTTCTGCTTGGGAATGGCCAGGATCATTGGATCGAGAACCCATTTTGAATAAAGAAGAATTAACATTTGAATACGTAAAACCAACTATCCGTAGTTATAAATAATAGGGCTATGAAATTGAATCTTAAAATATGGAGACAAAAAGATCGCAAATCTGAAGGTAAACTCGTCGATTATGCGATAGATAATGTGAACACACATATGTCTTTTTTAGAAATGTTGGACACCTTAAATGAGCAATTAATTTCAAAAAAAGAAGACCCTATTGAATTTGATCACGATTGTAGAGAGGGAATTTGCGGACAATGTGGGGTGGTAATTAATGGAAATGCTCATGGCCCACTAGAAAATACAACGACATGTCAATTGCATATGCGAGAGTTTAAAGATGGCGAAACAATACTAATTGAGCCATTTAAAGCCGCTGGATTTCCTGTTAAAAAGGACTTGAAAGTGGATCGAAGTGCTTTTGATCGTATTATATCTGCTGGTGGATATGTATCAGTTAATACGGGACAAGCACCAGAAGCTAATACGATTCCTGTTTCGCATGAAACGGCAGAAGCCGCTTTTGATTCGGCAGCTTGTATTGGATGTGGTGCGTGTGTGGCAACGTGTAAAAATGGTAGTGCTGCTTTGTTTACTTCTGCAAAAATTACACAATTAGCCTTGTTGCCTCAATCACAACAAGAAAGAAAAGAACGCGCTTTGCATATGATTATGCAAATGGATGAAGAGGGATTTGGGCACTGCTCTAATACAGAAGCTTGTGAGGTAGAATGCCCACAGGGAATTTCTGTTTTAAACATTGCTCGTATGAATTATGAATACAATCGCGCTAGTTTTCTCAAGTTTAAAAAGAAGTAAAATGAAAGATAAAATTGGGGTGTTAAAAAGCCTATTCCTCTTGGGAATAGGCTTGTGTACTGGGGTAAATAGTTTGGCACAGGAACAGGGAATAGTACAAGATACCATTCGAGTATTTGAAGAGAAAATTGTCTTAAATGATACTTCGCAAACGTATCCTCAATTTAAAGTAGGTGGTGTTTTTCAAGCGCGCTATTTGGATAATTTTAAACGAGGAGTAGATATTAATGGAATGCATTATGGTGATGGAGAGGGAACAAATAACTCTTTTGAAATTAGACGTATGCGCGTATCGATGAATGCAAAAGTAACAGAGAATCTAGAAGTAGTGGCTTTGGTGAATTTGGCAGATTTTAAATCAGATCCCAAAACGAAAGTATTGGAAAATGCTTATGCTAAGTACACGTTAAATCGCTATTTACAATTTACAGTAGGGCAGTTTAGGCCTTTGTTTGGAGTGGAGGAAACGTATCCTGTAGATGTTGTAAAATCAATCGATTATTCCAACTCCTATTATTTATTTGGCGATAATGGGTGGACAAGCTTCCAAATTGGCGCTGCGGTTACAGGTAGTGTCGATTTAGGGAAAATTCCCATGAGCTATGGTATTTCAGTGACCAATGGAAATGGAAAAAATAAAACAGATAATGATGATGGAAAGCACTACTCAAGCCGACTGTTATTTAATGTAGATCCCAAACACAAAATTAACGTGGGAGTTAGTGGTGGAGTTGGAGAAGTACAACGTCAAACCGTTTACGCTGTGGGAGCAGAAGCAACGGCTTTCTTTCCAATAAGTGACCGTTGGAGTATTGACTTTCAATTAGAAGCGAAACAAGGGACCAATCACTTTATTTTCTTTAATCAACCCGTTGATCAACGCATTGGTGATATGAAAGACTACTTGATGAAGAGTTTCTACGTTTTGCCTAATATCCGTTATGAATTAGGGAAAAAACGCTTGCAAACTATCGAATTTGCTTGCCGTTATGAATATTTAGATGGTAGTGCACACCTCAATTCAAATGCAAGACAAACGTGGGTTCCTATGGTTAGTCTCGAATTCTTAAAGAATTATGGTGCTCGCTTACAAGTTGGGGTGCAAATAGACAATTTTAAGACCAGTGTTGAACAAACGAAGTCCTATAATTCTACTCTTGCCTTTATCCAATTTCAATGTCGATTACAATAATGAATAAAAGACTCCTTCAATGAAAGAAGTAAATTTAAAAAATTTCGGAATAACGGTAATCGTAGGCTTAATCTTGTGGTTTTGTCCAATTCCAGCGGGTGTAACAACCGAGGCTTGGCATTTATTTGCCATTTTTGTCAGTACTATTTTAGGGATTATCCTAAAAGCAGCTCCAATGGGAACTATGTGTATGATTGCTGTAGGACTCACTGCCTTTTTTCAATTACTAGCGCCTGGAAATGCAGGGAAATCCATCACACTGAGTTTACAGGGATTTGGAGATAAAGTAATTTGGTTAATCGGGATTTCTTTTTTTATTGCTCGTGGTTTTATCAAAACTGGATTGGGCAATCGAATTGCGTATTTGTTTATTCGCGCTTTTGGTAAAAGTACCTTGGGATTAGCGTATGGATTAGGTTTGGCCGATTTGGTATTGGCACCTGCCATTCCAAGTAATACGGCTCGTGGGGGAGGAATCATTTATCCTATTATGAAATCTATGGCAATGAACTTTGGTTCGGATCCATCAAAAGAAGAAACAAAGAAAAAAGTAGGTTCTTTCTTGACGCTGAATTGTTATTATCTCAATCTCATTACGTCAGCTATGTTCTTAACGGGAACAGCGAGTAATCCGATGTGTCAGAAATTTGCCGCCGATATGGGAATTAATATCAGTTGGATGAATTGGGCAATCGCAGGTTTTATTCCAGGGGTTGTTGCTTTTATTATCACGCCTTTGGTGTTGTATAAAATTTATCCACCTGAATTAAAAAAAACAGGAGATGCTCCTAAGATTGCAGCAGGAAAATTAAAAGAAATGGGGAAGTTAACCCTACCGGAAAAATTGATGTTACTCACCTTTTTTATCTTGCTTTTCTTGTGGATCACAGGAGATTTATTTACCATTGATGCCACAACAACAGCTTTTATTGGGCTGTCTATTCTCTTGTTAACCTCCGTGTTAACCTGGGAGGATGTCAAATCCGAAAAAGGAGCGTGGGATACCATTGTGTGGTTTGCTGTACTGGTTATGATGGCTAGTTCACTCAATACGCTTGGTTTTATTGGATGGTTTAGCGATTTGATCAAGGTGCAAATGGGCGGGATCGATTGGCATTATGCCTATCCTTTACTGGTTGTCGTGTACTTTTTTAGCCACTATATCTTTGCCAGTGCAACCGCACACGTTGCAGCGATGTACGCCGCTTTATTGGGAGTGGGGATTTCGCTGGGTGTACCGCCAATGCTGTTGGCATTGAGCTTAGGTTTCATGGGGTCTATTTACGGTACCTTAACGCATTATGGACATGGTCCGGCACCCGTATTCTTTGGAAGTGGTTATGTAGAATTGAAGTCTTGGTGGATCTACGGGTTGACTATTGGACTTTTACTCTTGGTTATTTATTTAGTTGTGGGAACAACATGGATGAGTATTATTGGTTATTTTTAAATAAAAAAAAGTTATCTTTAAAGACCCTTTGTTTTTTGTAATAAAGGGTCTTTTTAGTAGGACTTACTATTATGGAAGAAATTGTAGTATTTTGGTTTAGAAGAGATCTTCGCTTACACGATAATGTAGGCTTATATCACGCTATACAAGCTGGTAAAAAAGTATTGCCCCTATTCATTTTCGATACGGCTATTTTAGCGCAGTTTCCCGCTAAAGACGACAAGCGCGTGCAGTACTTTTATCAAGCACTAGAACAGCTAAATGCCGAGCTAAATACCTTGAATAGTCAAATGTGTTTTTTTTGCGACACAGTATTGCAAGTGTTTGAAAAACTGACGGCTACCTATTCGATTCAAGCGGTGTATACCAACGAAGATTACGAACCTTTAACTCGACAACGCGATGCGACCGTACAGTACTTCTTAGCGGAGAAAAATATCGGTTTTTACGCATATAAAGATCAGGTTATTTTTCGTGCAGATGAATTGTTGAAGAGCGATCAAACACCCTATAAAGTATATACTCCTTATGCTAAATTATGGCGAAATACACTGACACAACAGCACGTACAAGCGTGGACAATTCCGCTACAAGAGTCGTATTTTGTTGGAAAAACACAACATAATATGCCTAGTTTAGCTGATTTAGGTTATACAGCCGATAGCACATGGCAATATGAACCTCCCGTGTTTGATCGATCCATTATCCAAAATTATACAGCAAATCGCGATTACCCTGCCCTAGATGCAACAACGCATTTAGGAATAGCCATCCGATTCGGTACTGTTTCCATTCGCGCTTGTGTAGCACAAGCCTTGGTAGATAACGATACTTGGTTGAGTCAATTGATTTGGCGGGAGTTCTTTACGGCGATCTTGTATCATTATCCGCATTCCGCTCGTTTGTGTTTTAAAAAAGAATACGAAAAGATTGCATGGCGAAATGACGAAAGTGAATTTGAGAAATGGTGTAAAGGGGAAACTGGATATCCTTTGGTTGATGCAGGCATGCGTGAATTGAATGAAACAGGATATATGCATAATCGCGTACGCATGGTTGTGGCAAGCTTTTTGGTAAAACACTTGTTGATCGATTGGCGCTGGGGAGAAGCGTATTTTGCTCAAAAGCTCAACGATTACGATTTGGCTTTAAATGTGGGGAACTGGCAATGGGCAGCAGGATGTGGTTGTGATGCAGCTCCGTACTTTCGGATTTTTAATCCCACTGAACAGCAAAAAAAGTTTGATAAAGAAGGACATTATATCAAGCGGTGGATACCATTGGAACAAGAGCTTCCTTATTGTGAGCCTATGGTCGATCACAAGTTGGCTAGAGAGCGAGCATTACTAGCATTTAAACAAGCATTGAAATAAAAAACACATAAAAACCTATATCTATGAAAAAATGGAAAATTTGGGTAGCTAATTTAGCTTTAGCAGCCTTTTTACTACCCGTTGCATCAGATGCCTATGCGTGTACCCGAGTGGTATACAAAGGGCCTAATAATACCATAATTACTGCGCGTTCAATGGACTGGAAAGATGAAATCGACCCGAATATTTGGGTTTTTCCAAGGGGAATAGAACGCACAGGTGAAGTGGGGAAAGCCTCTGCCAAATGGAAGTCAAAATACGGAAGTGTAATCGTATCTGCTTTTGACATTGCAACAACAGATGG
>JASLHL010000198.1 GCA_030152225.1 Flavobacterium sp.
TGTGATTATACTGTGTTGTTATGCCCTACTCGGACTCCTATTGCTACTTTGGCGAAATCGCAATGCATAAATTGAGAATCTAAAAACTCGAAAAAAAAGCCCAATTGGAAAATTTCAATTGGGCTTTTTTACTAGTACAAAAAAATTATTTTAATTTTCTAATACCCATATTATATAATGTAAATGCTTGCAAATCCACGTTTTCTTGAATGTTTTGAGCTACCGATTTACCAGCACCATGTCCGGCATTGGTTTCGATACGAATTAACATAGGATTGTTTCCTTTGTTTTTCGCTTGTAATTCTGCCGCAAATTTAAAACTATGCGCAGGAACTACACGGTCATCATGATCTCCAGTAGTAATCATCGTCGCTGGATAAGATACTTCCTTCACGTTGTGTAATGGAGAGTAGCCTTTTAAATATTCAAACATTTCTTTACTGTCTTCAGCAGTTCCATAATCATAAGCCCATCCTGCTCCTGCAGTAAAGGTATGGTAACGCAACATATCCAAAACACCTACTGCCGGTAAAGCAACTTTCATCAAGTCCGGTCTTTGAGTCATGGTTGCACCAACCAAAAGCCCACCATTAGACCCTCCTTTAATAGCTAAGAAATCGGATGTTGTATATTTATTTTCAATTAAATATTCGGCAGCTGCAATAAAATCGTCAAATACATTTTGCTTTTTTAATTGCGTACCCGCTACATGCCATTCTTTACCGTATTCACCTCCACCTCTAAGGTTTGGAACAGCATATACACCACCATTCTCTAACCAAATAGCATTGGCAATACTAAAGCTCGGCGTTAAACTCACATTAAATCCACCGTAGGCATAAAGCATGGTTGGGTTTTTACCGTCCAATTTTAATCCTTTTTTATGTGTAATAATCATCGGAACCTTAGTACCGTCTTTCGAGGTATAAAAAACTTGTTTGGATTCGAATTTATCCGCGTCAAAAGCCACTTTAGGTTTTTCGTATACCTTAGAAGTACCGTCTTTAGGTTCTAAAGAATAAATAGTTCCAGCCGTGATATAGTTAGTAAAAGAGAAATACAGGGTTTTGTCTGCTTTTTTACCAGAGAAACCACTTGCTGTTCCTATACCTGGCAATTTGATTTCTCGAATCAATTTACCTTCGTAATCGTACTGATTTACCATAGAAACGGCATCTTTCATATAATGAGCAAAGAAAAAACCACCCCCAGTTGTTGGAGATAAAACGTTTTTAGTTTCCGGAATAAAATCAACCCAATTTTCAGGTTTTGGATTAGACGCATCTACAGTAACTACTCGTGTATTAGGAGCTTTCCAGTCTGTTTCTATAAATAATTTACTACCTTGGTTTTCAATAACAGTACTGCTAGAATCAAAATTATCTACGATTTTAACAATAGGACTATTCGCCTTGGTCAAATCTTTAATATACAATTCGTTTCCATAGGTAGAATTCGCAGCGGTAATCACCAAATAATGATTGTCGTCCGTTACACTTCCTCCTACATAACGCCTTTTCTGATCTTTACCGAAAATTACCTGGTCATCCTTCTGCGCCGTACCTAACTTGTGGAAATACAATTTGTGTTGATCGGTTTTGGAAGACAATTCACTTCCTTGAGGTTTGTCATAACTAGAATAATAAAACCCTTCATTACCCAACCAAGAAACACCACTAAATTTCACATCAACAATGGTATCGCCAATAATCGTTTTAGTAAGCGCATCTAATACAATTACTTTTCTCCAATCACTTCCACCTTCAGAAATCGCATAGGCAGCCTTACTTCCATCAACTGAAAAATCTATACCTCCTAAGGAAGTTGTACCGTCTTTTGAAAATTTATTAGGATCCAAGAAAACTTCTTCTTTACCGTCGGCTCCTTTACGGTAAATAACCGATTGATTCTGTAAGCCATTATTTTTGGAATAGTACGTATAATTTCCCTCAATAGAAGGAGCCCCAATTTTCTCGTAATTCCAAATTTTCTCCATTTGTTTTTTCAAATCTTCGCGGAATGGAATTTTATCTAAATATTCAAATGTCACTTCATTTTCAGCCTTAACCCAAGCCGCGGTCTCTGCAGAGCGATCGTCTTCTAACCAACGATATGGATCCGCCACTTGTTCCGAGAAATACGTATCCACTACATCACCTTTTTGAGTTTCCGGATACTTCAATACCATAACTTCTTCTTTAGGTTCTTGCTTACAAGACAAAACGATGCTTGCAACAAGAAGGGTTGTTAGAGTTTTTTTCATTGTTTAATCTGATTTTTCTATTTGTATTCTAACAAATATAGAGTTTTTAAAATAACCTTTTAAAAAAAGGCCTTGGAGATTTCCAATGACTTATAAAATAGGTTCTACAGTCTACTAGTGATTGTGATCATGGTCGTCATGATCATCGTGATCATCACCTGGTGTGCCAGCGGCTGCAATAACAATATTTCGCGCCACTTTAGACTCATTACCCGCATGATCTACTACATAAACCACAAAATGATACTTCCCTGGTTTGGCATTGGCAGCGATAATGATTTCATGATGATGTATATCTGCATTTTTCATTCCTTCCAAAGACCACGTTTTATTAAAAACGAAGGCTACTAAATCATCATTCTCCTTATTGCTGATGGATGAAGGATGGTTGTGATTATCAAAATTATTATGAATATCAACTTTGTATGATCCCAGCATCACATTATCAGACACTTCCAAATCAAAGTGAACATCTTTTCCGGCTACCAAAACAGCTCCCTCCTTAGGAGCTATCAAATTGACCACCGGTCTTACCGTATCTATATTGTTATCGTCGCTAGAGCAAGATGCTAATCCGAAAAAAGCGGTTAATGCTAAGATTGAAAATATTCTTATTGTTTTCATTTGTATGTATTTTTATGTTGTAATTATTTTAAACGATTTGTATTTATTCCTCTTAATTAAACAAATTACAGGGAGGACCACGCAAATAATAACCTATGAAAATGATCTTTTTAAACAGTTGAACCAATATGCCATCTAACTGCTGGATATCCATTGTAAAATTTGGAATACCAAAATCGTACAATAGCAAAAGCATCGAAGGTGTTTTAAAAAGACTTTGGTCGCAATAGTGTATATTGCTCTTATTCGACACCAACGACTTGACTGTCAATTCTCTTGAAAAATCATGTTTGATTATCCAAAAATGAAGTGTATTATTAATTTGAGGAACTAGAAAAATCCACAAAAACACACATCCAATATGTTTTTTAAAATACCTCACCATTTGTTCTAAAAAGGAATCTGTATCATTAGTTGTATGCTACGTCCTAATTCCGGAACTTCTAACGGACGGTAAAAGCTGGTATGATTCAACACCTTGGCATCGGCTAGGTTCGTGGCAGACAATTGCATTGTCATTTTAAATTTACCCCATTCCAAATCCGTGGCTGCAGCGGCGCCAAACAATTTATAACTCGGTGTTATATCTTCATTTTGAGCAATACGACTTTGTTCAGAGCTCCATTTAACATTAGCACTTAGCGTTGAGTTTTTAAAGTGCTTCCACTCTTTAAAACGATATTCCAACTGCCCAAAAAGATTCATAGGTGGTGAGAATGGCAAGGGGTAATTACTACTGGATTGATCGGTGATTTGTCTGTTATACAAATACTCAAAAACCACTTCAGCATACCACTTTTCCCATAAAGTTTTTTCCACTTTCCATTCTATTCCAGTAAGCAATGCCTTGGATTGGGTATATTGATAAACCTGTCCCCCATCGGGAAGTATTGAAAAAACACCTGACGGCTTTAAAAAGATATAGTTGTTAAAATAATACACATAAGGACTCAGTTCTGACTTAAACCCGGCCATTTCAAAGTTCACACGTAAGTCGGCAGCAAATCCACGTTCAGGTTTTAAATCCGGATTACCCAATTCATGTCTAAAAGCGCCGTGATGTACGCCATTTGCACTAAGCTCAATGGCTGTTGGGAATCTAAAAACAGTACCTACAGTTGCTGCTAAATTCCAATGTTCATGCATTTGCCACTTTCCGCCAACCATAGCATTAAAACTGCTGTAATCCTTATCTAACTGTTTACTTCTTTGCGCATAACGGACTGCCGTTTGTTCTGATTCTTGATTTTGAATTAAAAAATCATACAGTAAGTTGTCGTAAAAGGGACGTATTTGCATTTTCGCATAATCAAATCGCGCTCCAGCCTGTAAGCTAATATCATCTGAAAACTGGTGTTCGTGAATGGCATAAGCTCCTATAGAAGATCGATTAAATTTCGGCAATAAAAACCCGTATCCCGATATGGTGTTGTTCTGGTAATTCTGTTGAAAACCAAAGGTCGTTTTATGATTGTTTACAGAAATGTGTTCGTATTTCGCATTGATATCAAAAGTATTCAGGTTGAATTCCAATTCTAAATCGGGATTGGTTTCCGGCGCCTTTTGATCGTTGTAATGGGTATGAAAAGCACTCCATTCCTGCCTTTTATTATTTTGAAAAGCAAGTACTACCTTAAGTTTATCATCGTTCTTCAAAGTCCAAACCGAAGAGTTTGTAACCTTAAAATGATTGACATTTTGCCTAGGGTAATCTATATTTCTACTGTCTCCATCATCTTGAACTGCAGCTATGGAAGGCAATCCATGTGATCCCGGAAAAAAACCACTTTTGTTGTACACATTGCTAAAACTCAATATGTTTTGAAAAGATTCACCAACATACCCTATTTGCCCGTATAAATCCATTTCTCTACCGGCAGTGTTTTTCATCCTGCGGTTGTAAATTGGTATTTCAGTATTGAGGTAGATGATTTGATCAGTTGGTACGCGATAATCACCATATTCTTGGGCTGTAGCTTTCAATTTATAGAAAAATCGATCGCCACGGCTTTGTATGTGTATCGAGGTGCCCAATGTTTCATTAACCGACTTACCCAAAAGAGTAGCTTGGCCGGAAAAAGAATGTATCTGTGGGATTTTTTCGTTATTGATTTGAATAACGCCGCCCATGGCATCGCTGCCATATTCCAAAGTTCCTACTCCTTTGATTACTTCCACCTCTTCGGTATTTAACGCATCTATTTCCAATCCGTGATCGGCTCCCCATTGTTGCCCTTCTTGTTTGGCTCCATTTTCTGCAACGGCTACTCGGTTAAACCCCAATCCACGTATAATGGGCTTTGAGGCTCCAGATCCAATTTCCATAGCATTAACTCCAGGCAAGCGCTCTAAAGTTTTTGCAAAGGAACCTGAGAAGTTTTTCGCCAAGTCACTTTGAGTTACTTTCTCGGTATTATAAATGGTCTTCTTTTGTGCTGTATTAACGATTACTTGCTCCAAAAAGATGCTTTCCGGCTTTAAATGAAGATGTAAATCCAGATTTCCCTTTACTTGTATTACGGTATCCAAGGTTTGATACCCCATATAAATAATTTGCAAAGGATATGTTCCTGCCATTAAGGGGGTGGTTTTAAACTTACCCTGTATATCAGTACTATAATATTTTTGATCAATAGAAATGGTGCTTCCGCTTAAGACTTGCGCGTGGTCGTTCATCACTCGTCCGGAAACGATGTACTGAGCCCGACCG
>JASLHL010000278.1 GCA_030152225.1 Flavobacterium sp.
CTAAGCGACTCGTATATAACCTGTTGTATGTTTTCTCGAATATTTTCTTTTGACAAACGATTTACACTAGCATCGGGATAGGTGCGATTAGATAAAAACACATAGATCAACTCTTTTTCCGGATCTGCCCAAGTCATCGTTCCCGTGAACCCCGTATGTCCAAAACTCGTTACTGAGGCACACCCACAAGTAGGACCTGGTTTTCCTTCTTGTTGTGGTTTGTCAAATCCTAGTCCTCGTCTATTTCCTTTCGAGCAATACACACAAGAATTAAAAACTTCAAACGTTGCTTTAGAAAAGAAATGGTCTTCTCCATATTCTCCTTCGTTCAAATACAACTGCATCATTTTAGCCACATCTAACGCCGTACCAAAAAGTCCCGCATGTCCCGAAACTCCTCCTTGCATAGCAGCTCCCATATCGTGTACATATCCTTGAATGGTTGTATAGCGATAATAGTTGTCTTCTTCGGTTGGTGGAATTTCCTTGGAATCGAATTTACGCAATGGCAAATATGTTAAACGAGTAGCGCCCATCGCATTATAAAACTTTTCTTGAACCACTTGGTCTAATGTACGGTGATACGTTTTCTCAATATATTCTTTGATGGAAATAAACCCCAAATCACTGTATTTATAGTCAGGTTTACTCGCTAATCGACTGTTGGCGATCTCTTCTAACATCACTTTGGTATAATCCTTTTTAAGGAATAAATTTTCACTTACTTGTGTCGGAAAATCAGTCGAATAGTGTGGACGATACAACTGACTAGCTGGATGTGAAGTACTATCTAGGGTGACCTTGTAAAAAGGAATCCAAGCCACTAAACCTGATTGATGAGTCAATACATCTTTTAAGGTAATATTCGCTTTATCTGTATGCTTAAATTCAGGTACTAAATCTCCTAATTTACTGTGCATATTAATTTTTTGTTCATTGTACAATTTCATCACCATAGGAAGCGTTGACAAGATTTTAGTCAACGATGCCAAATCATACAAATCTGTATTTTTTACAGGATCTTTTGCTTGATACGTATGATAGCCAAAGGATTTGTTATACACTACTTTACCGTGGCGGGCAACCAGAATTTGAGCTCCAGGTGTCAACTGATTCTCCACGGCGTATTGTGCAATACTGTCAATTTTTTTTAGCACAACAGGGTCTAAACCTTCATTTGCAGGGGTTGAAAATCCCAAGCGGTGGATCGGCTTCGTTTTTATTCCCGTTCCTACATCATATTTACTCGTAATACTAACAGGCAATTCACCTTTTGCTCCCAAAGCGCCAAACATAACTTGAGCAGCTGCTTGTTCTGCAAAAGTATTGTTTTGATACCCCACGATTACCCCTTCTAAATCTTTGATCTCTGCTTCCACTCCTGTTAAGGCATAAGGTTTAGCAAAAGAAACTAAAAGCGTGCGATTAGCTTTGGCTATATCACCCAGTATTCTTTTTTCATCCACAGATAGATTTTGATTTCTCCAAGGATTATCCACTTTGTGATAGCCAACAACAACAAGGGTATATGCAGACAAACGCGTTAAATCTGTACTACTTACAACATCAACCTGAGCAAAATTTCGCATCATATCCAAAAATGGCGTTCCATCATCATCACCTAGCTGTACATAAGCAATTTTTTCATGATCTAATTTGCGAATCGGTACTAGCTTATTGCTATTCTTTACTAAGGTAATTGCTTCATTGTACAATTTTGTGTTTAAGTCATCGTACTCCGCAGCATTCAAATCTTCAACAAGATTTGTTCGATCGATCTGTAAAGGCTTATTCAACCCTGCTTTATACTTATACTCCAATATTTTTTTTACCGAAAAAGCCAATCGACTTTCCGTAATTTCGCCTTTTTCATAGGTTTCTTTCAACTTTACTGCGGCCTTTGCTACATCCTCAGAAAACAACAGCAAATCATTTCCTGCTTGAAATGCAGCTAAATCAACTTCTCCAGGTGTTAAGTAAGATGACACCCCTTTCATATTGAGGGCATCAGTAAAAATCAAGCCCTCAAAGCCTAATTCTTCGCGCAACAATTTTGTTACCACATTGTACGACAACGAACTAGGAATAGCATTATTGGGTTCATAAGCAGGTAAATTCAAATGGGCGACCATCACACTAGACAGGCCTTCCTTGAACAATTTCTTATACGGATACAACTCTACGCGATGTAGGCGATCTTTATCTAAGTCAATCAGTGGCAATTTGTGGTGTGAGTCTGTAGATGTATCTCCATGTCCTGGAAAGTGTTTCCCCGTTGCAAAGAGCCCTTCTCCCTGATAGCCACGTGTAAAAGCCAAGGCGCGATCTGTCACAATTTCACGTGTTTCCCCATAAGCGCGAACGCCAATAATAGGATTTTCAGGATTAATATTCACATCGACAACAGGACCAAAATTAAATTGAATCCCCAAGCGTTTCGATTGCTTTGCCATGGCTTTTCCAACTTCTTCGATCAACGCTAGATTTTGAATCGCTCCTAGTGTCATATTATACGGAAAGCGGTAGGTAGAATCCAATCGCATACGCAAGCCCCATTCGCCGTCAATTCCTACTAGTAGAGGTAATTTACTTTGTTTTTGCAGGCGATTCGCAATAGCAGCTTGTCGCTGTGGACCTCCTTGAAAAAAGATCAGCCCACCAACCTCATTGGTGTTGACTAAACGTTCAAGTTCTTGAATGTGCTTTTCATCTTTATTCGAATAAGCAGCCACCATGAATAATTGACCAATTCGCTGGTCTAACGACATCGAATTGTAGACACTATCCACCCATTGGCGCTGTTGAATTTCAGGAGAATATAGTTTGTGTTTTGTCTGTCCTAGGGACAATAAAGGCAATAACAATACTGTTAGAAGTACTTTTTTCATAGATTTTTTTAGCTTTTTTAAATATAGGAATCCTTTGCAGAAATACCAAGGCGATTTTGTACCTCTTGCAAACTTAACAAATCTACTTTATTTAAAAAAGAAGCCTAGTTAAGTTTACGTTGTAATATCGCTATGATTTTACAAAAAAAATACATTAATTCAGTAAAAAAAACAATAATATCATGAATATTTTCACACAAACAATACCTACAAAAACACAACTTCTTTAGTATCAGTCGTTTTTTGTTATTTAGTGAACATCCACTAGGTTTTACGTAAAGACGCTTGGTCCTTGCTTGGATAGAAGCAAAAAAAAATCATCGCCTGTATTTGACGATGATTCTTTTGTTGTAATCCTGTGGATCACTATACTATCTAAAAAAGCGGCTGTGCCAACTTTCTTCAGCTGGTACTTCCCAGTATTCTCTATATTCGCCTAAATCATTTACTAGATTATTAAACACAATAGTTTGGGCAGAAACTGCTTTTGTTTTTACCATTTGTTTAAATTCTACCACGGTTTTAAAAGCGATAAACTCACCCGTTTTATACGTCACATTCATTTTATCCAACAAATCTACACCGTATTTTTGTTCAATATCTTGAATAACGCGTACTGATGCATCGATAGAACATCCAGAAGCAGGATGGATATCTTGATCCACTGCTAGGATAATAAATCGATTGTATTTAATTTCGTATGAAGCGGTTAAGGGAGTTGCATGTGCCACCCATTCTGCTGTAAAACGACTGAGTACTTCGTCTATTTCTTGCACCTCTTCATCGGAAAACTTTCTATTTGACTGATAAATCCAAACTCTTGAATGATCAGGCATTTCTTCAAATGGCTTAAACATAGTTATAAATCTTCTGCATTTGCGATTAATTCGGCCACGTCAAGTACTTTAACTTCGCCTTCTTTTTCTTTAAATTTCACACCATCTGTAAGCATCGTATTACAAAATGGGCATCCTGCAGCGATAATTTCAGCGTTGGTTCCAAGGGCTTCTTCTGTTCGTTCTACGTGAACTTCTTTGGTTCCGTTTTCTGGTTCCTTGAACAATTGTGCTCCACCAGCTCCACAACAGAAGCCGTTAAGCTTAGAACGCTTCATTTCAACTAACTCTGCATCTAATTTCTCGATTAATTGGCGTGGAGCTTCAAACACGTTATTCGCACGTCCTAAATAACAAGGATCGTGAAACGTAATGCGTTTTCCTTTAAAACTTCCTCCTTCAATCGTTAATCGTCCGTCGTCTAAAAGGGATTTTAAAAATTGCGTATGATGCACAACTTCGTATTTTCCTCCTAGACCAGGGTATTCATTTTTCAACGTATTAAAACAATGTGGACAAGCGGTTACAATTTTCTTTACCTCATATCCGTCTAATACTTGAATATTCATCATGGCTTGCATTTGGAAAGCGAATTCATTCCCTGCGCGTTTTGCTGGATCTCCAGTACATCCTTCTTCTGTACCGAGTACTGCAAAAGGCACATTGGCTTTATTCAGCAATTTTACAAATGCCTTCGTTATTTTTTTTGCTCTATCGTCAAAACTACCTGAACAACCAACCCAAAATAAAACCTCCGGTTGTTCTCCTTTTGCCATCATTTCGGCCATTGTAGGCACTACTAAATTTTCTGACATAATTTATTGGTGTCTATTTAAAATCAACAGCTGTTGTCAATTTAT
>JASLHL010000303.1 GCA_030152225.1 Flavobacterium sp.
GATACATATAAAGTAGAATCAATTGACTATAATCCACCTTTTCCTTTTTACGGTGGTGATATGATCGATTTAACACGAGACGATTATTGGTCAAATACCATCAATCTAGGATTTGACTTTTGTTTTTTTGGCAAGAGCTACAACAAAATTTTAATCACGACTAATGGGGCAATTACCTTTAGTGTTGCTGGTGAGGTAGAAGGAGGTCGTTATACACCAGAAGCACATAGCCCCTGGAGTTTTTCGCAACCTATTCCGTATCAGGCAGGAACAACTGAACCGCCTTTTGTCAATGCCATTTTTGGTGTGATGCAAGATTTGGATCCCAATTATTCACCGGATGACTATGCAGTAAACTATCAGATTTTGGGAACCTTCCCCTGTCGTGCTTTGGTATTTAATATCTATCACTTAGGATTGTTTGGTGTACGTCATAATCCACACGATGTAGAAGGTTCAACACAGACCTCTCAAATTGTGCTGTATGAAGGAACAAATATCATTGAAGTTCACGTGAAAAATAGACCTGTGGCCCGTGATTTTGGATCGAGTCACAATCAAAGTAATGGATTAATTGGAATTCAAAATGAAGATGGAACAAAAGCACATTATCCAGGAGAAGATGGTGGCGTAAATAGAAATACCGGAAACTGGAATGCCTCGAATGAAGCTTGGCGTTTTGTTCCCAATGGGCAGTCAACCGTTGATTTTAAATGGTATAAAGACGGTGTTTTCTTTTCGTCTGAGGAAGAAATAGAGGTAGAAATCGAAAAATCAGTAAATTATACAGCAAAAGCAATGTATCAAACGTGCGAAGGGGAGGCATTCACTGTAGAACGTGTATTCAACTTTCTAAAAGAAGAATTTCAAATTCCTCAATTAGACAATCAATATGTTTGTACAACAAATGAAAATGTAAATCACACTATTTTTGTTGATATTGCTGAACAAAGACAGGCGATTCTAGCTGCTTTAGGTGCTCAGGCAAATGAACAATATACCGTGGACTATTATGCAGATGAAGATTTAATGGATACCGTAGCTGATGAAATTGAAATTTTATCGACCCGACGTATCTATGTAAAAGTGACCAATAAAACTACGGGTTGTTCGCGTATTAGCAGTTTCTTGGTGGAGCGCTTGCCTTTAGTAGAAGTAACGCAATTAAAGGACGTAGAGGTATGTACAAGCTATACTTTGCCTGCGTTGAAAGAGGGAGAGGGTTATTTTACTCAACCAAATGGACAAGGGGACACCTATCAAGGGGGTGACATGTATGCTGTTTATGGAGAATCTACCCTGTATATCTATAAAAAAGGAGAACAACATTGCGACAATCAAAGTACATTTAACCTTGTGATTTACGAGCCGATTCAGGCCGATGTGCTAGATAATGCAGTAATCTCCTGTCAGAATTTTGTACTCCCTCCTTTATCAGCTGGAAATAAATACTATACGGAGCCCCAAGGAGGTGGAGTTGAATTACAAGAAGGCCTAGAAATTTTACTGCCTATGACGGTGTACATTTATGCAAGAAGAGGATCTCAATCGGTGTATTGCACAGATGAAAGTAGTTTTTCTATTGTATATGAAGAATGTCCTTTGCCTAAGGGAATTTCACCCAATGGCGATGGAATTAACGATGCCTTAGATCTCTCGGGTTATGGAGTGTCAAAAATTCAGATTTTCAATCGCCATGGTGTGGAAGTCTATACCCATGGCCAAGGTTATAAAGATCAATTTATCGGAAAAGATAAATCAGGTCAAACGCTTCCTTCAGGAACCTATTACTACATTTTAATTTCGCATGGCGTTCAACGAACAGGTTGGTTACAGCTTAATTATTAAGACCTTAGTCAAAAATAAAGAAGCTGTCTAATAAGCGTTACAAGATAGAACCTCATCTAATTTTAGGTGAGGTTTTTTTGTGAATGTTGCCTTGATTCCCTTCCGTTTTCTTCCACTCTTTGGAAAAAAAAGAGTTCTTTTCCATTATTTTTCGAAACAAAAACCCATAACTTACTGGAATTAAGTGTTTTGAAACAAACAAGAAACAAACAAGAAACGTACTTGTAAAGGGTTTGTAAGGGGATAGTTAGTACTTACAAGGGTTTTAGGCCTTTTTACCAATGTTACCCCTTACAAACCCCTTACAAACCCTTTACAAACCCTTTACCATCTACTTATATGCTCACCCTTTACCAAGAGGGGGTGACCTTTTGAGAGACCCTTTTGCTTGTAGCGCAAAATTAGGCGATTCGCTTGATGGTGATCATGCTGTTATGTGCCAAACTAGAAGGCATGGATCGTACAGAAAATTGAAGAGGATCAAAGAGCTGTTTATACGTTTCGTTTCGTTCTTCATCTTCAGCAGTGAGTATAATTGTATTGAAAATAATAAAACCATTGACAGGTAAAAGTTGTTGCAGATGATTGACAAAATAGCGTTCAAATAAAAAAGAAGGCATATGACTGTCTTGAAAAATATCGATTACAATCAAATCAAATTGTTCTTGACACGCTAAAACATACTCAAAAGCATCCCGTTGGATAATCTCGTGATTTTCGTTGTAACGATCGAGATTAAAATACTTTTTCGCAACAAATAGAATAGCATCATCCAGTTCAATACTAGTGATTGAACCTGTGAAATTAACCTCATTACGAAGTAAATGGACGGTACTACCAGCGCCTAAACCAAGGTTTAGTACGCGATGCATCGCTTTAATCTTTGAATAACCAATGAATTTAAACCCCCTTTTAAATACTTGTTCTAATTGGCCATAGGAGTAATTGGTATTTTTGGTATCCAATACCAGTTGTCCTTTAAGCCAAGTAACTTCTAACTTCGTATTGATGTTCGAACGAATTTTTCGCACGGGTATAGGAGTAAGGTAGCTCAACCATTTTTTTAGCATATATCTTTTTCGTCAATTTTCACAAAGATACAGGAAAAAAAGCAGGTTTGTGCAGTTGTGTATTGACGTAACACAAAGGGCAATACATGCTCCAATTAAAAAACCCAATCCACCTGGATTGGGCTTGTTTATTTTAAAACTACTATGTTTTATTTTGTTACCTCTACTTTTTTAGTGATATAACTGTAGTCTATTTCATAATCCAATTCTTTTGGCTGGTTATCACTCTGATAATAGATAGAAGCTTTGATTGGATTATTGTTTTCATCATATTTATACTCTAACTGATACGTATCTAAATAAGGCGTTTTATATCCTTGTATATTATTAGGAAACGTATAAGTCAATGGAATATAGTTGACTCCTTCAAAGAGAACACTTGTTAAATCAAAAGGTAAGTCTTTGAATGGATTGTTTTTTGCGTCATATTCAATTTGCTCTGGCAATTCAGTTTTATTGTTTTGAATTTTAATTAGCTGATTTTGATTGTTGTAAGTGTAATTAAAAGTCCATGGAATAGAGGGGATCTCAGATTGAATCATTTGCTTGGCTGCGTTGTAGATAAAAGTCTGTTCCGATTTTTGACTTCCGTCATTTGATTCAATCTTACTTACTAAACCATCAGTGTAGGTGTAGGTGTAGGTATTGCGAAACATGATGTCACCTGTAATGTCCAACGTTTCTAATTGGCCTGCTTGATTAAGTTTAAAATTAAAAACACCATCTGTTACTTTTCTTATTTCGTTATCTTGGTAATAGATCACTTTATAAGTTAAAGCAGACAGGGCAAGATGGTCATCATACGAAAAATTGAAATCAATTACATAGTCTGTTCCACTAATGTGTTGCGTGGTGCCATCTTCCTTGTATTCTTCATCATTCCAATAATAGGTGGATTTTACATGAGAAATCAGCTGTTTGTTTTCAAAGGTTGGACCTTCTGGGGTTTTGCTAGTATCATCGGAACTACATCCAACAATGGTCAAAAAAAAACTAGCAAGTGCAATAGTTTTAATTACTTTATTCATAAGTCAATTTATTTAGTTACAAATGTATGATATTTTAATTATAGTTAAAATATGTTTGTTTAAAATTAAAATGTGTTAATAAAATAAATTAATATATAGTATTTGTAATAATTAATGGGGTTATTGCGATTAAGCAGGGTGTAGTGTAACGATTGTGAAAAATAAAAGCTATAAAATGGAGTTGATTCGTTGAAAAGGGAAGGGAGTATTTCGACTTTCAACGCAATTAGTCAGCATCTTATCATAGGATTTTGGATGAGTATCTCTAGGGGAATTGACCAACAAATCGCGTTGAATAAATTTGGATTTCTCTGAACAAAGGGCATTTTGGAGGCTTGTAAAATGGGAATTTTATTTGGTATGATTCTCTTTCTAATTGGCGGAATTGTTTTTCGGAACTATACGCCATACCAACGCTACCTTTTTGTATTTCATATATCGAGGTGAAAGCTAAGGTCTCCTGTAATAAAAAAAGCCCAATCGGGATGGATTGGGCGCTTGTATTTTTTACATGATCGAAAGGATATGGTAGTTGTATTCAATAACCATATAGCGATTTGCTTTTGTTTTTGCTCCTTTATAAACGGTTGCTTTTTCAGGGTAATTCCCTTTATTATAGCTGTATTCAAAGGTAAATGTCGTATCATCTGATACCTTGTAACTAGCTAAAGGATGTGGAAATTGATACGTAATTGGGACATATAACAGGTCTTCAAAAAGTAAGGTTGTCAAATCAAAGGGCAAGAAGTAAAAGGGATTTTTACCTGTTCCATAGGTAAAAGTAGCCGCATAATTCTCCGTAGAAACTTGAAGTAACTCGTTGTTTTGATTATAGTTGTATTGAACGTCAAGTTTTCGTTCCTCTTGTTCCAAAATAGAAACAGAGGCTTGGGTAAAGAGCTTGTTGGTATTGTAAATCAAATCATGTTGAAACCAAGGTTTCCCCTGATTCACAATTTGAAAATGTTGAAGCAGATCCTTGTCATAGCTAAAGTGATACGATTGCTGTACATTGCCATGCAAGAGAATGTTCAAGGTAGTTAATTTGAATTTTTCGTTGAGTTCAAATGCAAGTTCGTGTTGAACCGCTGTGATTACTGCACCCTGATTATCGAAGGTGTGTGTATCTCTTGTGATTGAATCCAATCGATGAAAGTCCTTGTAGTTGAAGGTATAGTGTACCTGCGAACGAGGGGTTTGGCTCGTGTGATTCCCACTTGCATCACTTTCGACGTTATAAAATGTATAGTCAAGAGATGTAAGTAAATATTGATCTAGTCCATCTGGATGATCCGGTTTAGACGCGGTACTGTCATCGGAGCTACAACTACCCAAAAATAAGAATAAGCTGGCTAAGCCCACTAGTTTAAGTGAATGGTTCATGTTTGTTTTTTAGTTTGGGACAAATAGAGTCTAATGTGTTAAGAAAAGGAGGTTATTTAATCAAGATATAGTGATAAAAAACCATTGTCGTATCAGTTTTAGTTTTTTATTTGAACCTCTTTTTCCGTATACGTATACTCTATTTTCATGTAGGGAAATACTGTGCTATTACTTCTTTGAACAGTTGCAGTTGCGCTAATTGGTAAATTTGCCTCATTGTATTCATATTCTATAACAACATGCTGGAAACGTCCCTTAATTGAAGCTATTGTTGTTGAGAACATATAGTTAAATGGTACTAAATCTAAATCTACATAAATCAACGTTGTTAAATCAAACGGGAGAGTATAGAACGGATTAGGTATAGCTGTATAGGTAATTGCTGTTGCGTTATCCATATTGTA
>JASLHL010000311.1 GCA_030152225.1 Flavobacterium sp.
GGCTCGTCCATGGAGAGCCTAGTATTTTGATCGATGGATTAATAGCCAAAATCTCCTTTAGAATGGGGATAACATAATCTAATTCTTCCTCTTGAAGCGCAAAATTTTCTATTCCCTTAGTATCACAACAAGTGTATTCATCCAAAGAAAAATCGGATGCCCCAATAGATATTCTAATATAGCTATGTCCAAACCCATTGTCTTTACCAAAAGTTTCGTTCAAAAACTTTGCTCTCAACTTTTTATCCATTTGCATCAAATTATAGCAAGTAGATCCTGTAATTGCAGTCCCAAAGCCATCAATTTCTTGAAAACGATTTGTTCTATTAATATTAATATTTGAAGCTCCTGTTGTTATTCCTTTGGGTGTAAAAGAAGTTCTCTTTAAATCATAAGCTCTATCGGAAGTAGTGATCAAAGCATTCACTTTTTTGTTTACAGTTACCCCTTCATTTGCCCTTACAGTATTACTAAATATAGAAAGCACTATGGCTCCTACTACTATTTTAGAAGGTAAAAATGTCTTCCAACTAGTACAGCAATCATGTAACTGATGCATGATCTTTCGTTGTATCATAATTCGTTTTTAATTAGTATTTAGGAAAAAAATAATTGGTTCGTGTCTATGCACTAATAACAAAACTAGGATTTAAGCGAATGCAAAAACAGTAGAGGAGTATAAAATGAGATTTTAAAAAAAAGAAAACAACATAAAATACTAAAAAACAACACATTAAAAATATTATTAATTACAAAAAAGTAGTCTATACACAATAATAGTTATAACAAAAGCCGTTGACCAAAGTCTTTTTTATTCTTATAATTTAGTTATAAATAAGTTAAAAACCTCATTTAAATCCACTTTTTTGAACGAAATAAAATAACATAACTAATTGAAAATAAGACCTTTAACAACTATTAAAAAGGTTTAAAATCTCACTTTTAATACCCGACCATATCAATACAGAGCATTAACAACTAGATTTGTCTTACAACACTGCCCATTATTAAGTTCGTTGACTATGGCCAAGTCCGAATTCGAAGTAGGTGCAGTAACCAATTATATATAAACCGAAAATTAAAACTAACATGACGTTAACTTTTTATCCATTGATCTATGGGTGTAAAACGCTATCCTGTAAATCGGGCTTTGAACCGCAGCGCAATAAGCATAGCACTGTTCAGTTGCCAAAACCACAACTAATACCTAATTATTAACCCCATTAGCAATATGGTTATGAACAAACACAAGCTAGCCTTGTTTATGTTGGGCTTAGGACTGTCGTTGTATTCCTGTAAGGAAAATATAACAGTAGACACTCCGCGCATCATTTCTTATGAAACTGTTGATGTAGCCTACATGGGCGACAGCATTCCGCTGTCCATTACGACACAGGGTGATTATCCCTTAAACACTATTAAATTTACTTTTTTCAGAAATAATGAACGTATTTCTGAAACTTTACTTCCTGTTAAAGCCGGAGGATCATACAGTCAAAAACTTTTTGTGCCATTTGTAAAAAATATAGAAGATGGAAATGCAGAAATACAACTCATGGTCTCAAATAAAAACTTTAATTATTCTACCATAATTATACCGATCCAAGTAACAAGACCCAAATATCCTTATCTGACGTTGAAAACTGCATATGGAAATTATAAAATGGAGCCTGTAGCTGGTCAGCCTTACAAATATGCCGTAACAGATGCCTTCCCTGCAACTAATCTAAATGCAATTATAGAAGCTCCAGCATATGGAGCAAATGGTAATGCTTTCTATTTCGCAGGAAAGACCATTGCTGTCACCAAATCTAACCTAGATTCCATTCCTTTTCAAACAGATAAAAAGCTTGGATCAATTTACACGGTATCCTTTGATACCCGTACGTTTGAAGGAGAACCGTTCCTTAAACCTTCGTTCGGTGAGGTTGAATTCCCAGCTTTCACCAATAACAGAGCTGTTATTGAGCATGAATTTACTCAAAATCAAACCATCGCTTTTGGAGGATTCTTAGATATTGACAAATGGTGGATAGACCCTACTTTCTTAAACAAACAAACAAATGGCACCTACACTTTCCGTGCTATCACAGGAAAATATCGTGTGACAGCAGATCAAAGTCTGAAATATTTCCGTATAGAACCAATGGATGGTAATGCATTAGCTAATTTCAATGCTAGTACCAAATCAGGAGGAGTATGGATTAATGGCGGAGTTGGCGATCAGGCAGGTTCGGCACCTACAGAACGTATTGGTATACCATCGATGAGTAGTAATCCGACCCTATGGAATCCAGAGAAAAATATAGCAATGGCTCCACTAGGTAACGGAATCTTCCAAATCAAACTCATTGCAAATCAGACTATGTTCTTGAGCAACGTGTCAGGTAGTACTGTTGGAGTTGGTTTCTACATGAATAGTAGATCTATGGATAATCCATTTGCACTAAACCTTGTACAAACATTATATGGAAGTCCTGGTGCTCCAGAACAATCAGCAGGCTCTGCACGTTTTGAGTTAAAACCTGCTACAGCAAGTAGTAAAGGACAAATTATAGCAACCGGAAGTAATCGATCATTAGGTAGTGGAAGAACATATGTCTTCACCTTAGATACTAAGGTAACTCCTGCCGCAGTAACTATCAGTTTAGAATAAAGAAGCCATGAAAATAAGAGAAAACATAACATATACAGCAAAGTTTGCTGACTGGAAATTTCTGCTTATATTTTGTATTTGGTGCATCCCTTTGGGATTGATGGCACAGCAAAACAAAATATCAGGTTTAGTAACAGACGGAAAAGGTAACCCATTAGCTGGTGTCACTGTATCCATAAAACAACAACCCAATCAGCAGACACATACCAACGAGAATGGGCAATATACTATACAAGCAGTATCAGGTAACACCTTAATATTTGCATTTGTAGGCTTTATCCAAGAGCAGCAAAACGTAAAGGCTGACGAAAACGTCATTAACATACGCATGACAGAAGATGCAAAAGACCTTGACGAAGTCGTGGTTGTAGGATTTGGTAGACAGAAAAAAGAAAGTGTTGTTTCTGCTATCAGTACAGTTACAGCTAAAGATTTGGCTGTAACAGGTAGAGGTCTTTCTAATTCCTTAGCAGGTAAATTACCCGGTATTATCGCAATTCAACCTTCAGGAGAACCAGGATACGATGATTCTAACTTCTGGATTCGTGGTGTAAGTTCCTTTGCTGGAGGTACAAATCCCTTGATTATCATAGATGGGGTACCACGTAGCAAAAGTGATATGAGTAATATTCCTGTAGAAGATATTGAGAGCTTCTCGGTATTGAAAGATGCTTCCGCAACAGCTGTTTATGGTGCTGAAGGGGCCAATGGTGTTATATTGGTCACCACTAAACGTGGTCTGGCTCAAAAAACAGTTATTTCGGCAGATCTACAGCATGCGGTACGTACCCCATTACGCCTACCACAATCCCTGGATTCGTACCGAACATTGAGCTTATATAATGAAGCAACATGGAATGAAAAAGGAAATCCTTTAATAGGCTGGTTACCGACCTATGATGATATAACTCTAGAGAAATATCTCAAAGGAACAGATCCAGACTTAAATCCAAATACCAACT
>JASLHL010000012.1 GCA_030152225.1 Flavobacterium sp.
GTTTTCAAGTATCTGAAAATATCTTTGTTGGGTATAGCTACGATGCTGAGACGACTAAGCTAGCGAACTACAACTCAGGCTCGCATGAGATCTTTATGCGCTTCACATTGTTTAACGGCTTTAAGCGCGTAACAGCGCCAAGATTCTTCTAAAAGATACACGTATGATAAAACAGATAGTACAACTGGGTATTTTGAGTGTAGCTTTGAGCTTCAGTCTCTCAGGATACAGCCAGATAAAAAAGGAAAAGGTAGCCAATAAATATTTTGAGCGTTTGGATTATACCCAAGCTATTGCAAATTATCAAACGCTAGTAGCAAAGGGGAAGAGCAATGCTTTACTCTTACAAAACTTAGCGGATGCTTACTATTTCAACGGAAAATTAGTTGAAGCCAATAAGTGGTATACGGAACTATTTGAAGGGACTTATGAGGATAAAGACTTGTCTAAATTACTCTCAGAATACTACTACCGCTATGCACAAACGCTAAAAGCAGTAGAGAACTATCCCAAGTCACAAGAGCTGTTGGATCAGTTTGCAGCGCTGGAAAAAGAAGATTCTAGAGCAGTACGCTATCGAGACAATCGCAATTATGTGCAACAAATCGAGGCATTACCCATGCAATATAGTCTTGAATCTTTGAAGTTGAATAGCGATTATTCCGATTATGGAGGAACGATTGTTGGGGATCAGTTTGTATTTACTTCCGCACGAGATATTACCCAAGCCGTTCACAGCTGGACGGATGAGCCTTTTACGAAGCTATATGCTGCACAAATAAAAGAAAAGGGGGTGTACGATACCCCTGTCTTATTGGATTCCGATTTGGATTCTCAAGTGAATGAATCAACTGCCGTTTTTACCCAAGATGGTAATACGATGTATTTTACGCGTAATAATGCAAAGAAAAACGGAAAAGGCAAAAAGAACAAAGACAATACCGTGGTCTTGAAATTATACAAAGTAACAAAGCAATCGGATGGGAAGTGGGGGCTAGTAGAGGAATTGCCTTTTAATTTGGATAATTTCAATACATCCCATCCTGCTTTAACGCCGGATGACAAATGGTTGTATTTTGCTTCTGATCGAGAAGGGAGTTTCGGACAATCGGATTTATTTCGCGTAGCGCTTTATGAAAATGGAGGGTATGGTGAGGTCGAAAACCTTGGCAATACAATTAATACTGAAGGAAGAGAAAGCTTTCCTTTTATCTCCTCGGACAATCAGTTGTATTTTTCCTCAGATGGTCATTTGGGACTGGGAGGACTGGATGTATTTGTGGCGTCAATTGCTGCAGATGGTCGTTTTGGTTCTGTTCAAAACCTAGGAAAACCGATTAATAGCAGTTTGGATGACTTTGGTTACTACTATAATAGTCAACGAGATCAAGGTTTCGTTTCATCGAATCGCGGACAGGGAGATAATATCTATAGTCTAGTAAAAAACTGTCAGCATAGTATTGAAGGAACCGTTTATGACAAGAATACCCAAGAAAAACTTCGTCACGCTAGGGTGACTGTTGTGCATCTGGCGGATCAAAGAGAATACAGCGTTACAACAGGAGCAGATGGAACGTATAGAATAGAGGCAATCAATTGTGGAACGAAATATGCAGTTCGCGCAACTAAAGATGCTTATAGTGAGGTTGAAGTGATTGTACAAGCAAAAAAAGTGACAGGTACGTATACTGTTGACTTAGGACTTGAAAAAAATATTGAAGTCAACGATGATTTAGTGAAAAAACTAAAATTACAGCCGATTTACTTTGATTTTGATCGATCAACAATCCGAAAAGACGCGGCGATTGAATTGGCGAAAGTAGTGGAAGTTATGAAAGAATACCCGAATATTAAGGTAGATGTTCGTTCACATACCGACAGTAGAGGAAATGATGCCTATAATATGCAATTATCTGATCGTCGTGTGAAAGCAACGATTCAGTGGATAATTAAACAAGGCATTGATCCGAGTCGCTTAACAGGAAAAGGCTATGGTGAGAGTCAGTTGCTAAACAAATGTAGCAATGGCGTACCATGTACAGCTGCTGAACATCAGTTGAATAGACGTAGTGAGTTTATCATACTCGAAATTTAAGTTGTGTAAAGCAACGTAACACGAAAGCAATTTTTTTTAATAATCTAGCTGTTGGAGGATAAATAAACAGCACAAAAAAGAGGATGTTTTTTAGCATCCTCTTTTTAAAAATAACGTTGTTATTTGCTTTTATTTTTTTCTTTTGAATAACAGGGTTTGGTTTCTGTTTTTTACTTCCAGTTTGGTGTATAAATTACTGATGTGATACTTGGTTGTACTCAGTGAAATAAAGAGTTTATCTGCTATTTCTTGGTTACTCATCCCTTCCCAAATACACTGAAGTACTTCTGTTTCTCGAGCGGTTAGATTGTGGGTTATTTTTAGATCCTCTAGCGTATCAGAGAGTAAACGGTTTTGCGTCTTAGAGGAAGTATCATTGCCTTTGTTTAGCAAGAGAAGATAGTGATTGATTTGATCCTTATATCCGTTGTTCTCTTCTTGTAAGTCGCGTACTTTATAGATAATAGCGAAAGTTATACTTATCAATTCCAGGTTGCTAATTAATCGGAAGGTATCTAAGTTAAACCATGCAAAGCGATTAGAATTTACATAGATATAGAGCGTATAGCCCAAGCCAAACAAAACGATTAATCCAAATGTACACAGTAAAAAACGAGCATATACATTTGTTTTAAATTGAGTAGCAGCTAGAATTAGACAGAAAAGCGGAGGAATAAAACTCAAAATGTTAATCAAATGTCTCAGAATATCCAGTGAAAGAAAACTTTGAATGGACGATAAGAAAAAAGTAACGATAAAAAGAGAAACAAAGATGAGTTTATAGCTATTAAAAAGCGCTTTAATATCTAAGAAATAAACGGTGAATAAACACGCTAGAAGGGATGTTAAAGGCACGTTCCAGGTCAATAAGGAGTCCATGACCCATTGTCCATTGGAGATGTAGTAAAACATACCATCTTCAAAAAATAGGGAGGTGAAAATACAGAGCTGTAATAAGCTATAGGTTAAAAACCGCTTGTCTTGAAAAATAAAGTAAAAAACAAGATTAAAGACGATAGACATAATTGCAATTCCATAGTAGAGTCCGATTCGCAAAAGGTGAAAGGATTCAGATACGGCAAATTGAGTCTGTTCTTCGATGATAATAGGCAGATTAGTGGTATCGGTTTGTTTGAGGTTGATAAAATAGGTAGGATCTGAGGTATCAAATTGATATTGAGCAAATCTAGAACGTATGTGATTCGATTTGCTGTCAATATTTGAAAGTAAAGGTTCAAAAACCCCTTTTCGATTTACGTAGAGGGTATAATCGAGAATGTGTGGGTTTTGGATTTGAAATGTCAGATTGGTGTTGAGTTCTTTGGGCTGTAATGTACCTTTAATCCACGTATTGTTTAAGGAATCTGTCGCAACCATGAGGTTGCTTTGTGTGGGGTGAGGCCTGAAGGCCAATTGGTTCATCGTGGACTGCGCAAAAGGTTGTGCTTTTAGCGATAAACTAATTAGAAATATCACCGAAAGTAAAAGTAAATTTCGGTGGAAAAAGGTAAGGGGAGCACTAGGATGTTGCATTTTTTTATTTTGTTAGTGAGGGCTAATCAAAAATAATAAAAAACAAGTGATTTTAGCGTTATAATCGCTTGGTAATACGTAAATTGTTTAAAAAAATAGGAAAAAACACTTGTTTTGCTTGTATTTTTTTTAACCTTAAGGGGAAAATAGAATACTAGTATTCAGCGCAGCTGATTTTTTTTACCAGTTCAATAAAGCTATTGCTATTTGTTTTGTATAAAATGTTTTTGCGATGCGTTAAAATGGTGTTCATGCTGATATTGAGTATAGCTGATATCTCTCTGCTTGTGAGTCCTTCTTTAATAAGGGTTAATATTTCGAGTTCACGCTTGGTTAAATTGAATTCATTATTCAAATCCAAGTAAATGCTGTGTACTTTATCAAAAATCTTGTAATCATTTTGAGGGCAATACGCATTGTCATCCTGTATTTTGTGGATCACTAAGGTCTTGGCTAAATGACCTTGATCATCTACTTCCAACGCTTGACATTCTTGGGTGATACGCAAGTAGGTGGAATCTGATTTTTGAATTCTGTAGCTATATTTCAACGTATAGCGAAAGTGTTCTTCGAATGCTAGGGAATTCGTGAATTTCAACCCTCTTTCTTCATTTTCAAAAAAATAGGGTTGGTCCATGGGGTGAATCATATTGATTAGAAAATTTAGATCAAAGCAACTCGTTTCATGACCTGTTATAGTAGTATAAGCAGAATTAATGAATAAGATTGTATTTTCGATACAATCATAAATAAAAAAATAGGTGCTGAGTTGTTGAGCAGGTTGTTCTTTTCGAATGAGGTTGGATTTTGAATTCTGGTTATTGTACAAATCTAACCATTGTGAGTGCATAACATTGTTCATGGGGACAGGGTTTTTTCGTTAGTAAGTTGGTTCAACAAGGTGGTATGAGCCACCAGTTAGTTAACGATTAGATCGTGATTAAATCTACCGGGATGGCTAATAGAAATAACAAAAAGCAAAAGGCAATAAAAATTAAGCCAATCACAAGATTCTGTGGGGAAAAATTTGTTTTAGCTAACATAAGAATGTGTTTGAGTAGGGTTATTATTTTTTGACTAGTTTTTGTTTGAAACACCGTTTTGTTCCGTATTGTTTCAAACAACCGAATCCGTAGAAACGGGTAAATATTGGTTTGTTGATTGTTATACAAAAATGACATATTGCAATGAAAAACCAATCTTTTGATAGGGTAGTATTTGGGTAGTTTTTTATGAATAATAAAATGAAACACGTACTAATACTAGACTTGTTTATTGTATCTTTATGATACATAATATTTTATATATTTATTAATTGTCCCTTTTAGGGGTGGACATCCAAAAGCAGAAGATACGCAAAACAACAAGTTTTGTAGAGAATGGAGAGTGATTAAATGCGATTTTTTAAAAAAGACAAAGGAATTATACTAAGATAAATAGGCTATTTTAGCTTATTAATGTATGTTTAGACACGAATGAGAGTAAAATCACCTTTACAACTAGCGATTTTATTGTGCTTACTTTTCTTCTTGACTAAGGCGTTAAGTCAAACTTATCGTTTTAAGCAGATTAGTGAACAAGTAACACAGTATAATAATGACGGTAAATTCGATGAAACGATTCTACTGTTAGAGGAGATTATATCCAATAATAAAGCGACAAATTACGATCGCTACCACGCGTATTTTTTAAAATACCAAACGTATAAGCGTTTATTTCTTTATGATAAAGCAGCGTTTAATTTAGACTTAGCCTTGGAAGAGGGATTAAAAAGCGACAAGAAAGAAATAATTGAATCGCAAATTAAGTTTGAACGACTCTTTATGGCTTTCGACTTACTTAATTTTGAGCAGGTAAACCAACTACTTCCAAGAATAAGTACGGAGGATTTGGCGCGTGTTTCTTATACTACGCAGGGTTTTTATTATGCTGTTTTAGGGGTAGTGGAAATTAAAGCAGAACGATTAAAGGAAGCAGAACAGTATTTTGAAAAGGCCATTGTGATTTTTGAAGCGCACGATCCCCAAAATCTCCCCATGATATATCGTAAACAAATCGATTTGTATCGTATGCTTAATCAGTATGATAAGTCGATTGAAAGTTTTGAATTGGGATTGAAATACGCAAAACAGTATAATATTGATGTCTATATTTTCAATATGTATTTTGATTTGGCGTATTTCTACAAGCAGATTGGCGACTTAGACAAGGCGATTGAAGTGCAAGAGATATGCAATCGATTAGCGAAAGAATACGATGAAGGATCGGTTTTAGGTCGTCTGAATGTATTAGAAACTAAATTAGCTTTGGAGCGTATCGAAGCAGAGAAAAAGCGAGACCGTACCATTATTATTTCGTTGGTGGGATCCTTGTTTCTCCTGGTCGTGTTTTTACTTCTACTTTATAAGTATATCAATCAAATCCGAAAAAATAAAAAGCAATTAGAAGAAGAAAATGAAAGTCTGAGAAGTAATATTCTGGAGCTACTTTCGAAAACCGAACAAGAAACAGGCGAATTCATGCGATTAACAGCCCGACAAAAAAAGATTATTGATTTGGTTAAGCAAGGAAAAACAAACAAAGAGATTGGTTCAACTTTGTTTGTTTCTGAAAATACAGTGAAGTATCATTTAAAAAATATTTATGATGTACTACGCGTAAGTAGTCGAGTAGAACTATAAGAGATATGAAAGGTTGGTTTACTTTTTTTATTGGAATCTGGTGTATGTTGTTATGGGGACAAAGCTTTGATCCCATGAAACTAGAGCGTGAGATTATTGATTTGGGTCGACAGGAAAATTATGACGAAGCCATCGAAAAACTGCAACGCTTAGTTTTGGGCCCCAAAACCTCGCCTGAAGCCAAAGCAGAAGCTTATTTCTTAAAGCATGAAATCTACAGTAAAATAGGTATTTATACTGAGGCAGAAAGCAATTTAACCTGGTTTCTTCAACAGGCAGAACGATCAAACCTTCCAGTAAAAGAATATGAAGGGCGATATCTATTATCCACCGCTATCCTGTACTGCAAAAAACTAGCATATCAAAAGGCGATTGAAAAATTAGAGCTCATACGCAACTACAGCACAGACTATGAACCTACCCAATATGCTTTGTATCTCTTTTTAGAAGGGATACAAAAAATGGAGGAAAAGGACTATGTGCGAGCAGAAATTGATCTAAAGGCATCGATTGAGTTGCTAAAACAGGAATTATCCGATTATTTACCAACTGTTTATAAAGAGCTTTTACGACTCTATGCTGAAGTTAATGATTTGGATAAAGCAGAAGAAACCTATGAAGAGGGCTTACATTATGGGCAACTACTCAAAGTACAATCAGAGGTGTTTCAACTGTACCGTTTTATGGCGGACTACTATCAGAAGATTGGACGAAATAAAGAGAGTTTGGCGTTAGCTGAAACATTGTTAGTAACAGGAACGGCATATAATATTCCGCATGTGAGTAGTCGAATGTATTTCGTAGAACAAAAAGTACTTCAAGAAAGCAAGGACCAGCAACAAGTACAGACTAAGCGAATCCAGTATCTTTTGTTTTTCTCGGTCTGCCTTTTTTGTTTATTGCTAGGGATATCCTATAAAGCCTATAAGAAAAATAGAAGCAACAAAGAATTGATTGAACAAGAAAATCAGGAGCTAAAAACAAACTATACTTCTCTAAAAGAAGAAAAGAAAAAACTGGAAGAAGAGCCTGTATTGAGCGAACGGCAAAACGATATTTTGAAGCTAGTCAAACAAGGAAAAACCAATAAAGAAATTGCGACTATACTCTGTATTTCGCAGAATACGGTGAAGTATCACCTGAAGATTATCTACGATCTTTTGAAGATTAATGGGCGAAGTGATTTACTGTAAAACAGGAAAGGCTGCCTTGACAACATAAAAGACAGCCTTCCCCTATAGAAAAATTGTACTTATTCTATCCTACTTTGATCGACAAAGCAAAGAGTAAACTTATAAATAGCACATACAGTAAAATGATACCATAGAGTGTGCTGTGTTTCTTAAAAATTTCGATTAGTTTCATTTGTATAGTATTTAGTAAGGTTAATTCCAATCGGGCATCATTGCATTTCTAAACTTCACTGCTCTGGTTTTGAGTACGGTATTTAACTCTTTAACATAAATATGACGTGCAGAGCGGTCGTCATTGGATGTATTGGTAAAAATAACATAGGCTTCATTGGGAGAAAAACGAGGTTCTAAATCATTGGTTCCTCCTTCTATTTCTGTTGATATTTCTGTCGTTTGTTTAGAAACGCTATCAAAGACAAAAAGCTTAGAATTAATTCTGCGGTAATTTCTATTTTCTGCTCCTTCTACATCATAAGCATAGAGTATTTTAGTTCCACTGCTCGATAAATGGAGTCCACTAGTTGCACCAGGGGCATCTTTTAGAATTGAAAATAGAACTTCACCTTGTAGGTTAATACAGAACAAATGCACTTGATACCCCATAGCATTATTGGTTTTTAGTGCAATGCGCTGCTGCTCTAAATTGACATCTACTTCTGAGATAAAAGCGCCATTGGGGGTCTGATAGATTTGTTGTAAGCCTTGTCCATTTGAATTAATGGCATACAATTTATCAAAATTGGCAAAGTAAATCTGGTTGCTGTTAGCAGGCCAGCTGTAGGTGATTTCATTTAGATTAAATCCATTGGGCTTAACAGTGGTGGTTACTTTTTTTGGATTACTTCCATCCGTATCCATGGTGTAAATATCTAGTGCTGTTCCATTGGATTGAAAGTAAGCAATTTTATTAGCCGTTTCGTTTTTTCGCGGTCTAAAACAATTGTAGTTCTCATCCGTTAGTTGAAATTCATTTCCTTCCTCATCAGCAGAGAAAATAACCAGGTTATCATTGATTTTTTTGGTGTAAAAATAGCGGTTGTTTTTGGGTGCATTGTACACGCTAAAATTCCCCATGTCGCTTTTAACGGATGTGTTTACGTGATCATCCGCAGTAATTTGCCAAAAGTATTTTACGCCCAATTGTAAGTCTTTATATGTAAAAAGAGTGTCTTTAATTGCTGTAAATGTTTCTACTTTTGTATTGGCATCATTTTTAAGTGTCAAGGTATATTCCTGCTTGGATTTATCCTTATCAGGAGAGGTCCAAATAAAGGTTACCGCTGTTGCTTTTAGTACTTCATTGTCTTTAGGTGTAACCAAAATTGGAGTAGCTGGTGGTTGTTGATTACCTTTAGCAGTGGCTAATTCAAAGACAACTGCACTTGATTTTCCTTCGTAAACTGTTGCGCCTTTAAAAGCAGTTGTATAGCCTTTAAGTTCCGCTTTGACGGAGTATTCGCCTTTTTTTATATCGTCTAAACTAAAATTTCCTTTATCATCCGTAAAAACAGTGGTAGAACTAGGGGAGGTTTCGATCTTAACATGAGCCAATGGCGCATTCGTTTCTGCTGCGACCACTTTTCCTGTAATGGTTCCTTTTCCATCTTCATCAACATAGTCTTCACTACAAGCTAAAAAAAGAAAAAGTAGAGGTAACCAACTAAATTTTATAAATAAGTGTTTCATTGCGTTGTGTCTGTATTAAAAATAGTATTTAAGTCCTAGGCCAAAATTGAAATAGTAGTCCTTGCGTTTTCCCTGTTTAATGCCTTCCAACTGATCCGTAAAAGGGAGGTTCTGCTCTGCAAAACCAAAAAGCGCAACGGATGAATTGAAGCTGTAGTTTAGTCCAGCACCATATTGAATCTTCCAGTAAAATTTTTCATCTCGATCGGCTTTGTCTTGTGACATAAAATAATCGCCAATCACACCTGGTCCTACATAAACGTAAGGGGAAATTTTATCATTTGGCAAGAGTAGGGCGCGTACATTGAGATCCAGGCTATACTTTTGATTGCTGTAGTTTTTACCTGTTCGGATTTCAAAAGGATTAGCACTCAGCGCTACATCAAACGTATGAGAGAGTTTTCGTGCATAGGCTAAACGAAAGGAATATCCCGCTTTTTTCTCTTTTAAATCACCGTAGAAGAGGTTGGCCCCTCCAGAAACAGCAAGTTCGTTTTTCTGTTTTCGGTCAATTTGCGCTCGCTCATAAAGCAAGGTTGCTTCCTCTTCTTTTTTGATGGCATTGTAGTTTGCTAAAAGGGCATCATCAATATCTTTGCCGTCTTTTGTTTTCCACAGACTCGCATCAATTCCTTCAATGATCATGCTTTCTACTGCTTTTTCTATCGCATCTTTTAAAGCTAGTTGAATGGGCTCATTGGCTGTAAATCCCGTTTCTACTTCGAGTAGACGCTGAAAATTTACATATTTGAATAAGCTCGCTGAAATTGCTTGAGAAAGAATGGTTTTAGAAACGTAAACGGTCTTTAATACTTTTCCGTTGGTTGTAGAAACTGCACGTAAATAAACGGTAATTCGATCTTGGCGGTATTGCGTCGATCCACCTACCCCAAAGTAGCGGGCACCTGAACCACCTGTTATTATATTAGAATCATAGGACACAATCCCGCCTTCTAATAAAACACCAGCAAACAACAAGGGAGGTAATTGCTTTTGACTGTTATCTCCAGCTTGTCGATATTGTTCTCGTGTGGTATTGATAATATTTCGCTCATTGAGTAGATTACCGAGATTTTCGCGTTCTACTACGGTAAACCAACCACTGTCTTCTAAGGCTTTATTTAACATGGTTGTGCCACCTTGTGGAACAGCAGTACTAAACGAACTTCCGATTTCTATATTTTTATATTGTCCCGTCTGGTCTCGGAAGTTATAAACACCGACAACAATAGGTTCACTCGGTTTGGGTAAGTTTTTCAAGGTTGTACTGGTCGAGGTGATTTCGCCAGTGCGAGCACTTTGCTTGACAATGGGTTGATTGAGGTAAGCGCCACAATTGACCAATAAGCTGCTCAGTACGATCGTTACTAGGGGAAGTCTTAAAAAATTCATTGTTCAATTAATTGGTAGGCATTATAATTTGGGTTTGCTCTCCATTTTCTGTATTGAGAATGTTGATCACCATTCCTTGTTGTGAGTCGTAAATCTCGACAGATAGACTGCCTAACGTAAACGTTCCTTCTTTTAGTTCTGATCCAAATGAATCACTAAATAATTGACGAGAAATTTGATTTAATAATTGACTATTTAAACGTTCACTAAATTGATTTAGGCTACTTGTGTTTTTGGGTTTTGTTGAGGCGGGATCTTTAAACGAATTTTGGGCATTCGCAGAACTCAGCATCATTTGGTAATTGAAAACCTCACCGCCAAAAAATGGATTCATTGGCTTGTAGGTGAGCTGTTGGGCGGCACATACAGAGGTAACAAAAAAGGCAAGTAAATAAAATGGAAATTTCATTTTTAAAAAGTTTTGGTTCGTTGGTTATTTATTTTTAGTTGTTCTAAGTGTCGTAGTGTCAGGGTTAAAGCCGTGTTGCTCATGGTCTTTAGGTAATCATATTGAGTGCGGACAAAAAATTCAAAGATGGTCGATTGGTTTGTTTTGATGGTGATTTTGGTGTTGTTGCCTAACGTAATAGATTCTGTTAGCGTAATAATATGCTCCGAATTAATATTGTTCGATAAGTAGTTTGAATAGTAGAGTTGATAAAAATCACGACCTGCTTTTGTTTTTGTTTCATCGACAACAATTCCCTTAAACGTAATGTTAGCATAAGGAACAGTTTCGGGTTGATTGGTTTTTTCCGCGGCTTCTTCTAATTCTTGCGTTAGTTTTTCTTTGATATTCACTTCGTCTCGATCCTCATTCACGACATAACGAGCGGTGCCAATTAGTTTTTCATTGCTATCATATAGTAGTAAGAGTACAATAAGTCGATCTTCGGATGTGGTATTGATTTGGGTAGAGGAGAGCGTAATGCGTTGAAAAGGTTCAACGACTTGTCGTCCTCCTTGATCATTTTTTGATTGATTTTGGGTGATCAGATTGGTTCTGATTAAAGAGAGCTTATAGGAAATGCTCTCAGTTACCTCAGTTTTGCTTTGAGCTACTGCAGTAATATGCAGGCGATCAGCGTCTTGTTTAACATCTAGGATCGCTTCAATATGCGTATTCATGATTTGTGCATTTGAATAAGAGATACTAAAAAGAAAGAAAAAAAAAGAAACAAGCTTTACGTTCATAGGGGAGTAGATGTTAGCTAGGTTTTTTTAGTTGAAATTGCGAATAATCAATGTTTTATCGTTTCCTTCTAGGGTTACTTTCATGTCTTTGGACAGGGAGTTTTCACCGAAAATAGAGACGTCTTGGTTATTTCCTTTTTGAATAACTTCGAGTGATTGTTGGGAAGCGGGATCCATACTGAAATTATCGAATGAATTTCGATCGCCATATTGGTATACTTGCTGATTGAGCACGTTTCCTGTTACAGCAATGTCAATGTCATTGTAAGAGCCTTGTTGATTGTAAGTAAGGTCGCTTGTTTGTGCTTGTACCGCTGTGGTTACCGTATTGTAATTGCCGATTTGCAAAACAGAAATTGCGTTGTCTTGATGAACGACCACAGGATTTAATTGATCTTTGGGTGTGTTTTGAATAAGCAATTGACCTTTGTGTTCAATGACTTGTAAAACACCCTTTTGATCTTGTGCTACTGCTGAAGTATAACTTAAACAGCCCATACATAGGGAAACAAGATAGATTTTCATGGTAGAACCGAGTTAAGGGGTGAAAAAAAGAAAAGGAAAAAAATTGACTGGTACGAATACCAGCCAATTAGAAAGTGTTTCAAGAATTAGTTTAATCCTTGTGTAACTGTTGCCATATTACCTACACCCATTTGAGTGATTGTATTTTGGTGTGCATTACCTGTTTGGTTAATAGTTGCCGTGTGGTTTGAACCATCTTGCATGATAGTAGAGTAATTTAACATACCTTCTTGTGTAGCAGTAACTTTGTTGTTCTCTCCTGTTTGTGCTACATAGTTGTAGTTAGATGAACCATCTTGTGTTACTTCTGCTCTGTTGTATGATCCTGCTTGGAATAAATCAGACACTTGACCATCTCCATATTGAACAACATGTGCCACGTTTCTGTCTCCAGCTTGATCGATGATTGATTCAGAGTTGTCTAATTGGTAGCTATACGCGCGGTTGTCATTTCCTTCAATCGTGATGATAGATGAGTTGTTATCTCCGTATTGATCCATCCCTACGATATTGTCATTTCCAACAATATTCATATCTGCTAGGTTGTTATCTCCTGCTTGATTGAATGTCGTTTTATTCGCATTACCTGTAACAACTAAGTTCGCTGTGTTTCCTTCTCCACCTTGAGAAACTACATTGGTATTTCCTTCTCCAGCTTGACTTCCTACATACGTATTGTTGTTACCCGCTTGTCCAATTGCTGAAACGTTTCCTGATCCAGCTTGTGTGAATACTACTGCGTTGTCATCTCCGTTTTGTGCGATTGTTGAGTTGTTCATAAACTCTCCTTGCGTGAATGCAACAGTATTGCTGTTTCCATTTTGCTCAATAGCAGAAAAGTTGAACATACCTGATTGCTCTGAAATAATTTCGTTTCTGCTTCCGTCTTGCTCAACCATTGAAAGATTGATTACTCCGTCTTGTGTAGCATAAACACTGTTGTATTCTCCACTTTGTGCATTTAAAGAAATGTTTCCTCCTTCTCTTTGATCAACAACCGCTCTGTTGTTTAATCCATCTTGAGCTACCTCTACTTGGTTTCCAGTACCATATTGAGCTATATTAGCCCAGTTTTCTTCTCCTGATTGCGTTGTTTCAGCATTGTTAAAACTTCCACTTTGCGTTAGATCAGTTTTGTTTCCATCTCCTTCTTGATTAGTCTCAGCATTGTTAAGTAAAAGTCCCATTTGAGATACTGTTGTGTTGTTTGCTGATCCATTTTGTGTAAGGTTGTTTTTGTGGCTTTGCGCTGTCGCTGTAAAACCGAATGCTAGCACAGCTAGACTTAAAACTACTTTTTTCATACGTTAAAAATTTAATATTAAGGTTTGTTTAAAAAAAATGATTTATTTTGGTTAATGATTTGTGAATGAAACGCAACACTCTATATTTACTTTTGGTAGATTGTTACCTTGCAAATATCACTCAATCACAACTTTACTGAAATACCCTATTTAGGGTATTTTTAACGTTTTGTATCCTAAAAGGATCTTTTGTATGTTAAAAAAACAAGGAGGGATTGATGGCTTTCAATTGAGTCTGAGTGATTTATGTCAGAATAAGTAAAGGCTGTTTTCATGAAGTTGTATTGTTTTTCTAGGGAGATCAAGGTCTAATTTGTCAAGTGAATCCTTCACCTCAATTTATAAGTTGCTAGGTGTTTAAAAAGAAAGTGTTCTCCCAAGTGTTTGGGTATTTCATTTTGATTTTTACTTATCTTTGGGCAAACATTATTTTAATAGAATCGCATGAAATACGTTGTAATAACACTTGGATTAGCAGCTTTGTTAACGGTTAGTTGCGGAAAAAAACAAGAACCTAAAAACGAAGCAGAAGTACTGACTACTACGGCCGAAAAAGAATATGAAACCTTTGGACAAGCGTTGGATATCAAGCAAACAGTTTTGTCTAAAGAGGCTATGGGGAAAGAATTCGACCAACTGAAAGAAGGGGATACGCTACATGTTACATTTACTTCTACCATTAAGGAAGTATGCCAAAAGAAAGGCTGTTGGATGCAAGTAGATTTAGATGAAGAGAAGAGTAGTTTTGTTCGTTTTACAGATTATGGTTTTTTTGCGCCAATGAATGCAGGAGGACATGAAGTTGTGATGCAAGGAAAAGCATTTGTTTCTGTTGTTTCTATTGATGAGTTGAAGCACTATGCGAAAGATGCAGGTAAGAGCGAAGAAGAAATAGCTGCTATTACGGAGCCTAAAGTAACCTATGCCTTTGAAGCAGATGGTATTGCAATTGCCAAATAAAACAAGAATGATTCGATTCGCGATAGTCTTGTTGGTTTTGTGTGGATGCATAAGTTGTCAACAAGTAAAAAAAGAAGCAAGTACAAGAGATCAGTCTGATCAAACGCCAAAGTCAGCACAGCAAGATAGCGCTACATTTGAACTATATGAATTGTCCGAAATGGCTGTTTTAATGGAACAAATGTATGTGGATAATCAGCGTATTCGAGATCGAATTATGGAAGGGATTCCCCTAACGGATAGCATGCCAAGTTTGCATCAGCGTCTATTTACCGCAGTGATGACGGATCCTACGGATCGAGATTTATTTTTTGAAACACAAGCGCGTGCTTTTATTCAAGTAGAAGAAGCTTTTTATGAAGACCCCAATCAGCAAACCAAAGCGAAGTTTAATGCTATTGTGGAGGCTTGTTTAAGTTGTCATCAAAAAAAATGCGGTGGTCCTATACCGCGAATTAAAAAACTATTGATCCCTTAAACAGCATGAAAAGAAAAGTTATAGTGACCTCAGATGGTTCTCATTCGCTAGAAATAGAAGAGTGGGGAGAAACCTATCACTCGATTCACGGTGCAATTCAAGAATCTAATCACGTCTATATTGAGCAAGGCTTGATGCGATTTATTGAGCAAGAAGAATTGAAAATTTTAGAATTTGGCCTAGGTACAGGATTGAATGCCTTTTTGACCATGGCTCAACTCGTACCGAAACAAAAACAAGTAATGTATCATGCGATTGAAGCCTTTCCGCTAACACAAGAAGAATATGGCTTATTGACGTTTCCCTCTCTTTTACCCGAATTTGAAGAAGGAGTAGAACTATTTACGGCTTTACACACTACAGTTTGGAATGAAGAAGTTTCCTTGCATCCACAGGTCAAAGTGCAAAAGATCAAGGAAACATTTGAAGAAGTAACAGTCAAAAACAATTACTTTGATTTGGTGTATTTTGATGTATTTGGATATCAGTATCAGCCACATTTATGGTCGGAAGCAATCTTTCAAAAAGCCTATGATAGTTTAAAAAAAGGAGGTATGTTGGTAACTTATGCGTGTCGTAACCCAATTAAAAGAAACATGAAAGCCGCCGGGTTTACGCTCGAAATCGTAGCAGGCCCACCTGGAAAAAGAGAAATGACACTAGCCCATAAGTAGTGATTAAATAATAAAAAAAGCTCCCAAGAAGCAATATGCTTCTTGGGAGCTTTTTTTATTTCAATTAGTTGACAATCATAGGGTAGAGCTTTTTTGTCTTTTGTTTACTTTTTTTTAAAATAATTAAAATTATTATAATAGCATTGTTTTTAATTGAATTATGTTTTATTCGTTAATAAATGTTTTAAAATATATATTTATGTTATTTTTTGGTTAAAAATAAATATTAATTTAATTTATTTGTAAAAAAATATTGTTACACTGTTTTTTTAAATATTTTTTATAATGGTTTTTTTATTTAATTTTAAGTGAAATTTAAGATGTATGTGTTTTAAATTAAGATATGTTTTAGTAATTATTTAGTGAACAGTTGTCAACTGTATCGCTAGACAATGAAAGGGGAATACAAACCATTAAAATTAAAAGTTTATGAAGCAGCGTTATTTAAAATTCACTTTTTTACTGCTCGTCAGTGTACCTGGTTTATCCTATGGGCAAGAGGAATCAGAAAAAATACAGCTAATCAATACTGGAGTATTGACTGTTCGTTCTGAAACGATTTTGTCAACGCAGTTTGATTTTGTGAATACCGAAAAAGGGGATGTAGTTAATGATGGTGATGCGATATTTTATAAAAACTTCATCAATGATGGAAATTATGGTTTAACCCCAACCAAGAAAACATCTTCAACCTATTTTGTGTTGAATAAAGATACGCAAGCAAAACAAATTAAGGGGAGTGGACTGACGTCATTGTATCATGTGGAATTTGATAGTGAGTGGGATGGAGTTGCTTTTGAGTTGCAAAATAATATGGATATCTATGGTTCCGCTCACTTTAAAAAAGGAATTATAAAAGTGGATGCTACTAAAAAGGATCAAGGATTATCTACAGGGATGATGAGTTTTATGCCCAATGCCCAACATACCAATGTAAGCGATCAAAGTTTTGTAGATGGTGAAGTTGAAAAGATTGGTCGCGATTATTTTGAATTTCCAATAGGGAAAGATACGTACCATCGTCCTGCTTTTATTGACGCCCCAGATGATAGTAAAGCGGTCATTTTGGCCCAATATCACCTTGATGATACTGCTTTTTTTGAAGGACATACTAATACAGCTGGGGTGATTAAGGTCGTAAACAATAAAGAATACTGGAAACTAAACGGAAAAACGGGGAATGAGCATACCGTAATTTTAAGCCTAAGTTGGGATGAACGCACAACACCTGCTGAGTTGTTAATAGACCCAGAAGGCGAATTACACATTCTTCGTTGGGATGAAAAAACACAGCAATGGGAAGATGAAGGTGGTGTAGTAGATATGTCTACAAAACGGGTTACAACTCCCGCATCAATTAAAGACTTTGGGTATTTTACGCTAGGAACGGTTAAAAAGGACTGGATTCTGGACGGCGATGTGGTCATCTACAACTTAGTCACACCTGATGGAGATGGTAAAAACGATTATTTTATTATTGACAATATCCAAAAACATCCAAACAACCGCGTCGAAATTTACAATCGTTGGGGGGTAAAAGTATACGAAACAACAGGATATGATCCCCATGGAGATGGAAGTGTCAATGTGTTTACAGGCTATTCTGGAGGTAAAATCACCGTAGATAAGAGCAAGAAACTACCAAGTGGAACCTACTACTATGTAGTGACTTATGAATATACAGATCAACATGGCAGTCGCATGATTAAGAAAGCCGCTAATTTACATTTAGAGACCAATTAAACCAGCATTAGATGAGAGTAGGAAGTACAATAAAAACAATAGCTCTTGGGAGCATAGGTTTGTTTTGCACTGCACAAATGCAGGCACAACAAGACCCACAATATACCCAATATATGTATAATCATTCCAATATTAACCCCGCCTATGCCGGGAGTCGGGAGGGAATGAATATTTTTGGTCTATATCGAACCCAATGGGTAGGGTTAGAAGGAGCTCCTAAAACAGCAACTATAGCTGTTACTACACCATTAGGTGAATCTGGACTGGGCTTAGGCGTTGGTTTTGTCAATGATCATCTCGGTGTGATGGATGACAACACACTGTCCGTCGATTTGTCTTATGCTATTGATCTAAATTATAGCTATAAGTTGGCATTTGGGCTGAAAGGGTCTGCCAATTTACTCGATGTTAATTACAGTAAGCTACAAATTTACAATCCAACTGATCCTGTAGCAGAAGAGGATATTAAAAATGAATTTACCCCAAATATCGGAGCAGGATTGTTTTTGTATTCTGATAAAGCCTATGTTGGATTGTCAGTTCCTACTTTACTTACCCGTTCGCGTTACGATGATAATAACGTTCAAACACTAAGAGAAAAAATGCACGTCTATCTAACAGGAGGGTATGTGTTTGAGCTGAACCGCGATATCAAGTTCAAACCAGCAACCATGATAAAGATGGAACAGGGGTCGCCCTTGCAAATTGACCTATCTGCCAATTTTATGTTTGTCGATAAATTTACCGCAGGAGTCGCCTATCGATGGGATGCTGCTATAAGTGGGATGGTCGGTTTTCAAGTATCAGAAAATATCCTAGTAGGATATAGCTATGATGCAGAAACGTCCAAATTAGCACGCTATAACTCAGGCTCTCATGAAGTTTTCCTTCGATTCACTTTGTTTAACGGCTTCAAACGTGTGGCTGCACCTAGATTCTTCTAAAAGTAAGTAGTATGATAAAACAAATAATACAAGCAGGAATCGCATGTCTCATCTTTAGTGTTGGAACAACGGGATATAGTCAAACAAAAAAGGAAAAACAAGCCGATAAAAGTTTTGATCGCTTAGCCTATGTCGATGCAATTAAACTATATGAACGCATGGCAGAAAATGGATATGTCAATACCTCTATCCTACAAAATTTAGCTGATGCGTATTACTTCAATGGAAAATTGGTTGAAGCCCATGGCTGGTATACTGAATTGTTTGAAGGGAATTATGAGGATAAAAATACGTCCGCCTTGCCTTCAGAATATTACTATCGTTATGCTCAATCACTTAAAGCTGTTCAAGATTATCCGAAATCACAGCAAATGATGGATCAATTTGCCGCATTAGAACAACAAGATGCTCGAACGATTTTATACAACAAAAACCGAGACTATCTGACGCATATTGAAAATAGATCCAATCGCTACGATATTAAATTGTTGGATTTTAATACGAGTTATTCGGATTATGGCGGAACATTACTAGGTAATCAGTTTGTATTTACTTCCGCCCGTGCAACAGATCATCAACGAGGAAATCAAATTCACGCTTGGACCAATGAAAGTTATACTAGCTTATATCGTTCAACAATTGGTCAAAATGGATTTGAACCCCCCGTATTATTCGCACCTGAAATTGATTCTGATGTCAATGATGCAACAGCTGTGTTTACCCAAGATGGCAAGACCATGTATTTTACACGAAATAATGCTAAACCTAGCGGGAAAAGCAAACAAAACAAGGATAAAACATCTTTGCTAAAACTGTACAAGGCCTTGAAACAGCCAGATGGTACTTGGGGACAAGTAGAGGAATTACCATTCAATTCGGATAATTTTAATACCGCTCATCCTGCTTTGACGCCCGATGATAACTGGTTGTATTTCTCTTCTGATCGCCAAGGCACAAATGGGCAATCTGACTTGTATCGCGTAGCCTTATATGAACAAGGAGGGTATGGAACTGTAGAAAACTTAGGAAAAGCAATCAATACGGAAGGAAGAGAAAGTTTTCCTTTTATCTCCACAGATTTTCAACTGTATTTTTCTTCAGACGGACATCCAGGATTGGGTGGGATGGACATCTTTGTAGCCAAACTTTATCCTAATGGAAGCTTTGGCCCTGTAGTAAATATGGGCACTCCAATCAACAGTAGTTTGGATGACTTTGGATTTTATTTTGACGCTAAGCAAAACAAAGGGTTTGTCAGTTCGAATCGCGCAGGCGGAATAGGAACAGATGATATCTATTTCTTAGCAGAAAAACCATGTAAACAAATCCTAGAAGGAATGGTATATGATAAAGATACCAATGAGGTGTTAGTAAATGCTTTAGTTGTTGTTTCTGATGCGTTATATCAAAAAACGGATACGCTATACACCGATAACAAAGGATATTATAACACTACTTCTTTAGCTTGTGGGTATAAGTATCGCATTAAAGCAGTAAAAGAATTATATAATACTGTAGAAGTCGTGTTTAATAGCAATCGTGAACCAGGAACCAAAACGGTGAATATCGGTCTAGAAAAAGCAGAAAAACCACTAGGCTTAAACGATGACTTATTTAAAAGACTCAATTTACAACCGATTTACTTTGATTTCGATCAATCGAAAATTCGTCGAGATGCTTCGATTGAACTTATGAAAGTAGTAGAGGTAATGAAAGAATACCCAACATTAAAAATTGATGTGCGCGCTCATACGGATAGTAGAGGAAATGACCAATATAACATCGTCTTATCTGATCGCCGTGTTAAAGCAACCATGCAATGGATGATTGAACAAGGTATTAACCCAAGTCGCTTGACAGGAAAAGGGTATGGTGAAACTCAATTGTTGAATAAGTGTAGTAATGGCGTACCATGTACGGCACAAGAACATCAAGAAAATAGACGTAGTGAATTTATTATCACAGAAATTTAATACGCAGGAAAACATAATTTAAATAACGAATCACATGAAAAAGAGATGGATTTTACTCGGTGCTTTTTGTACTGGGGCAATAAGTTACGCTCAAGTTGGAATAGGTACAGCTACCCCTAATCCCTCTTCTCAGCTTGAAATATCGTCTGATAAAAGAGGGGTTCTTATTCCCCAAGTACCTTTAAAGAATGTAGTAGACGCAAAAACAATAGAGAATGGAAATGTCGAAAGTTTGTTAGTATACAATACAACAACGAATGATGAATTACAACCAGGTTATTATTTTTGGAAAGGGGCTAGTTGGCATCGCTTGTTGACAAATTTGGATAGTAAAGAATGGAACTTACCAGGTAATAAAGAATTTGTTGTTGAAGATGGAGTATTGAAGTTGTATGATAAGGAGGACAATTTTATATTTATTGAAATTGAGCATTTGAATATTATCACCACTTTAGTCAAAGACGCCTCAGGCAACGGACAATACACCTACAAAAACGAGGCAGGTACTGAAGTCGTGATTGACGTACAGGCCGATGTGATCAACAATTTTGAGGACATCATCAATAAAACAGAAGTTCAAGAAATCCTAAATCAAGTCATCAATACGATAGGCGGAAACGTACATTATGACGGCAATTCCTTCACCTATGTGGATGAGCATGGGGATACCATTACAATGGATATGTCAACGATCATCAAGGCCAATGAAACCATAACGACCTTAGTTGCAGATGCCGATGGCAACGGACAATACACCTACAAAAACGAGGCAGGTACTGAGGTAGTCATTGACGTACAGGCGGATGTGATCAACAACTTTGAGGACATCATCAACAATACCGAAGTTCAAGAGATCTTAAATACGATCATCGTTAAAAACGGTGGAAACGTACACTTTGACGGTACCTCTTTTACCTATATTGATGCAACAGGGGATACGCAGACCATTGACTTGGAAGCCCTTGTTAAGGCCAATGAAACGCTAACGACCTTAGTTGCTGATGCCGATGGCAACGGACAATACACCTATAAAAACGAGGCAGGTACTGAGGTGGTGATTGACGTACAGGCGGATGTGATCAACAACTTTGAGGACATCATCAACAATACCGAAGTCCAAGAG
>JASLHL010000053.1 GCA_030152225.1 Flavobacterium sp.
TCTGGAGGTAGCTATGGCGACGACGACTATTTGTGGATGAAAGATTATCTACAGTTAAGCGGATTAACCTATAAATTAGTTCCTCTTAAAACCCCACTGAGCACACAATCCCATTCGCTATATATGGGAGGTATTGATGCAGACAGAATGTACAAGACCGTAATGGGTTGGTATTGGGGAAATAGCGGTGGCGATATCTATCACGATCCGCAAACGCGTAGAAACAGTATTCAATACCGAATTAGTATGGCCCGATTAACTGAGAAATTAATTGAGGAAGGTCAGCTTAAAAAAGCAAAAGACATCATTGATTTAGCAATGACCAATATGCCTATCGATAAATTCCAATATTACAGTGTAGTTCCGCCTTTTGCAGAGTCGTATTACTTGGTTGGTGAAAAACAAAAAGCACGTGAAATTATTGAAAAGCTGATTGAAAAATCACAACAACAACTCAACTATTACAAAGGCTTAAGTTCAGGCGATCAAGAATACTACGCTATGGAAATCATGAGCGAGATTGAAACTTACAGGCAAAATTTACAAATTGCCGAGGAGCACGACAAGGAATATTACAGAAAAGGAGTTCCAATCTTCAATAAATACAACGGCTATTTCGCCCGATTTAAACGAAGTAACCTCGAATAACAAAACCGAAAAAAGCGATATGAACTAAAACCACTTATCGCTTTTTTCTATTATAAACTTTGTATTTTTGCACTTTACTTTAGGACCTAAAAAAACAACATGATAGAAAATAAAAACCAATCCAAAACAGCCCTGTCTCAACTAGGGGAATTCGGACTGATCGATCACTTAACCAAAGTTTTTGACATCAACCAAGAAACCACGATTAAAGGGATTGGCGATGACGCTGCAGTTTTGGACTTTAAAAACGATAAAGTAGTTGTATCTACGGACTTGTTAGTAGAAGGAGTACATTTTGACTTGGCCTATATGCCTTTAAAGCATTTGGGATACAAGGCGGTAGTAGCTAATTTATCCGATATCTATGCAATGAATGCCGTAGCTACTCAGATAACCATTTCCATAGCCGTATCAAACCGATTTCCACTCGAAGCCCTTGAAGAACTTTTTGATGGTTTTGCCACTGCATCCAAACACTATGGAGTGGATGTCATTGGAGGCGATACCACTTCTTCTCAAAAGGGATTAATCATTAGCATCACCGCAATTGGTCATGCCAAAGAGGAAGAAATCGTTTATAGAAATGGCGCTGGCGACAAAGATTTACTCGTGGTTAGTGGCGATATAGGTGCCGCTTATATGGGACTTCAAATCTTGGAACGGGAAAAACAAGTGTTTTTAGTAAACCCCAATAACCAACCCGATTTGGATGCCTATAGCTATTTAATAGAAAGGCAATTAAAACCCGAAGCCAGAAACGACATTAAGAAGTTATTGTCCGATCTAGGTGTACAACCCACTTCAATGATCGATATTTCCGATGGGCTGTCTTCGGAAATCATGCATTTGTGCAAACAATCACAAGTTGGCTGTAAATTGTATGAAGACAAACTTCCCTTAGACCCACAATTTATCAATGCCTGTGAAGAATTTAACATAGACAGTACTACCATTGCTTTAAACGGAGGTGAAGATTACGAATTATTGTTTACCATCAAGATGGAAGATTTTGAGAAAATCAAAGGAAACCCAAGTTTATCCATTATTGGATATATCAATCCCGAAGAGGAAGGTACGCATTTAATTACGAGAGAAAACACCCAAATTCCCTTAAAAGCTCGTGGCTGGAACGCACACGAAGAGGAGAGCGAATAAAAATATACAGCACCGAATATTTCGGTGCTTTACTTTTAAACTAACAAAAGCGCTAGACCGTATAATATTTTAGTTTGATTCTAAATATCTTTTAAATAGCTGTTTTGGTTTTCAAAATAATTATATTTACGGTTAGTAAAATATCAACCTAAAATGAACGAAAAGTATCAACTTACCGTAAACTCCGATTCGAGTTATCAGTCGTCTGATTTAACCGGACTAGATGTAAACTCAACCTTAGTTTCCCCTAATAACTACCACGTTTTAAAGAACAACAAGTCCTTTACTACTGAAATCACAGCAGGTCAATTCGATCAAAAACGCTATGTAGTCAAAGTCAACAACAATACCTATACGGTAAACATTCAAAATCATTTGGATCAATTGATCAAACAATTGGGTTTTTCTATAGGAACCAACAAACAGGTCAATGCGATTAAGGCACCCATGCCGGGTTTAATTCTAGAAATCAGCGTACAAGTAGGACAAGAAGTTTTAGAAAACGACAACCTATTGATTTTGGAAGCCATGAAAATGGAAAACAACTTGAGTTCTCCACGTGCTGGAATCATCAAATCGATTTCGGTTTCCAAAGGAGATACTGTAGAAAAAGGACAATTGTTAATTGAATTCGAATAGGATTATGAAAAAAATATTGATAGCCAACCGTGGCGAAATCGCTGTTCGTATCATGAAAACAGCTAAGAAAATGGGTATAAAAACGGTAGCGGTATTTTCTACAGCAGATCGTAATGCTCCTCACGTAAAAATGGCTGATGAGGCTGTTTGTATTGGAGAAGCGCCTTCCAGTCAATCGTATTTGTTAGGCGATAAAATCTTGGAGGTAGCTCAGCAATTAGGTGTAGATGGTATTCATCCAGGATATGGCTTTTTGAGTGAAAACGCGCAATTTGCGAACAAATGTGAACAAAAAAACATCACTTTTATCGGTCCAAATTCACATGCCATTGAGGTTATGGGAAATAAATTGGCGGCAAAAGAAACCGTAAAAGCTTATAATATTCCTATGGTTCCCGGTTTAGACGAAGCCATAACCGACATTGAAAAAGCTAAAAAAGTGGCTGCTGAAATCGGCTTTCCCATTTTGATTAAAGCCGCTGCTGGAGGTGGAGGAAAAGGAATGCGTGTCGTTGAAAACGAAAG
>JASLHL010000084.1 GCA_030152225.1 Flavobacterium sp.
TACAGAAATATTGCTAATTTTGCCTCCGCATTACAGAAGTAAAATACTTTTGAACGCAACGTGGTACTGGCCTATGGTGTAATGGTAACACAGCTGATTTTGGTTCAGTCGTTCTAGGTTCGAGTCCTAGTAGGCCAACAAAAAGCTCCTTGAATTTCAAGGAGCTTTTTTTATGACCTTGTGTGTAAATAAAAAAGGTTGGAATCTAACTTCCAACCTTTTTTTCTTATCCTTTAAAATTTGGTTTTCTCTTTTCTAAGAAAGCAGTAGTACCTTCTGTAAAATCTTTGGTGTTAAAACACTCTCCGAAGTGTTTGATCTCTTCGTGATATCCGTTTGTACCGTCTTTGAAGTTGGCATTCACTGATTTGATAGCTTTCGAAATCGCCGTGATCGAATTGTTTGAGATCTTTTGTGCAATCCCCTTAGTAAAGGTCAATAAGTCTGCTTGTTCCACTACGTGGTTCACTAAGCCATATTCCAATGCTTTTGTAGCAGAGATCATATCAGCCGTCATAATTAATTCCATCGCACGTCCTTTGCCAATCAGTTGGGGCAAACGCTGTGTTCCTCCATAACCTGGAATCAATCCTAACGTTACTTCAGGTAATCCCATTTTAGCATTCGTAGAAGCGACTCTAAAATGACAAGACATAGCCAATTCTAATCCGCCACCTAAAGCAAATCCATTGATTGCCGCAATAATTGGTTTCGAGTAGTTTTGAGCGTAATCAAATAACAATTCTTGCCCTTTGGCTGCTAATTGTGAGCCTTCACTTACATTGAAGCTAGAAAATTCTTTAATATCAGCACCTGCAACAAACGCTTTTTCTCCACTTCCTGTGATAATGACAACGCGAACGCTTTTGTCTTCTTCAAGTTGAATTAGAGCGCGGTGTAACTCCTCAATAGTAGGTTTGTTTAAGGCATTTAATTTTGTGGGTCTGTTAATCGTGATGACCGATATGTGATCATCCGTCTCAATTAAAATATTTTCATATTCCATATTTCTCAAATTTTTATTTGGTCTGTGGTAAAGTTACGGTAAAAGTCGTTCCCTTACCAGCTTCTGTTTCAAAGGTAATGGTTCCTTTATAATTTTCTACAATATTTTTTATAATCCCCAGGCCAAGTCCCATTCCACTTGTTTTGGTAGTAAATTTCGGTTCGAAGATCCTCGTCTTGTCTGCAATAGAGACTCCCGTTCCATTATCGGTGACTGAAATAATGATGTTTTCATCATCTTGATACGCTTTAACCAGAACAATTGGACTCGGGTTGCTATCGGGAATCGCTTGAATTGCATTTTTTACTAAGTTAGTAATAATACGGATAAGTTGTGTCTGATCAATTACTGCAATAATTTCATCCTCTTCATGCTCAAAATAGATAAAATCTTCTGTAAAGATGTCCAGCGAAATGCGAATAGTTTTAATGACATTAAGGGTCTCATTTTGCTGAGCAGGCATGGACGCAAAACTTGAGAAAGCCGTGGCTACGGATGACATGGTGTCAATCTGCCCAATCAGTACAGCAGAATAGTCTTTGAGTTTACTGCTGATCTCTGGATCAGTAGGGTCAAATTTTCGTTCAAAGCTCTGAACGGTTAATCGCATTGGTGTAAGCGGATTTTTAATCTCATGGGCGACTTGTTTTGCCATTTCTCGCCAAGCTTGTTCGCGTTCGTTTTGCGCTAATTGCTGGTAGGTTTCATCTAATTTCTCTACCATATCATTATATGCATTGATCAAGTTGGAAATCTCTTTACTGGTCGAAATGTCTTCTATCTTTTCGTTTTTCTGACCCAATTTCGTACGCGTCATTTTCACGCTTAGCTTGTTTAAACTTTGGGTGATGTAGTTGGATAAAAAGTAGGAAATGGCAATTGACATGATTAACATGATAATGTAAACCTGAGCGAATTTTGACATGAAGTTGTGTACTTCGTTTTCGTAAAATTCAGTCTCCTCAGCATAAGGGATTTTAATAATACCTAGCGGTTTGAATTTTTGATCTTTTACATAACGATACGAGGTTCGAATGCGTACGTCATCTATTTCTTCAGCATCAACAAAACGCTTGTGTGGCGAAGATTGGATCGTTTTTAAGATGATAAGCGGTATATTGGACTGAATGCTATCAACGGAAAAAGTCCCCTTAGAGGACAGTAGTAATTTTCCGTTGAGATCGTGTATATATAGTTCTGTATTGTGTATCGCTGCTAACTCGTGTATTTTGTCTTTAAATATGAGCGGAAGATTTGCTGTGTTTAACGGGTAAGGTGTTGTGGTTAAAATGTAATTAATATTTTCTGTAATGGAGCTTTCTTTTCGCTCCAAGCGATATTGATGGTAAGTACGCGCTTCTTCCTTAAATTGATAGACGGAAACCGCAGATATCAAGATGGAAGATATGATACTTAAAAAAATTAAAGAGAAAAATATTCTATTTTGTAGGGAGAAACTTTTTAAAAAAAACTTGTCTTTCATTCATTCTTATTGCGTTGACGTCTTCGTTTGTAAAGCTTAATACCTATCATTAACAATATAGCCAAAGCAATTAATCCGACTACACCAAATATCCAGTTGAAAGCATTCTTTAAAAATACTAAAAAAACAACAGAAAATAAAATAATTGTTGCTCCTTCATTCCAAACTCGAAAGAACGAAGAGGTTTTTGTTAAAGTATTGCGATTGATTTGCTTAACAAACTGATGGCACTTTAGGTGATACGCAATTAAAAGCACCACAAATAGTAGCTTTACGTGCATCCAGGGCTGTTGTAGCAGATAGGGATTCACCACAAAAAGGGAGATGCCAAAAACAAGCGTTAGAATCGCAGCAGGCCATGTTATGATGTTCCAGAGGCGATTGGTCATAAGGCGGTATTGCTTTTTGAGAATAACTTGCTCCAGTTGTGGTTTTTCATTTGCTTCTACGTAATAGACGAAAAGGCGAACAATGTAGAATAAGCCTGCAAACCAGCAGACAACAAAGATAACGTGTAGTGCTTTTAAATATAAATAGGCCATAGCTTCGCGTTAATTAGTTTGTTGCCAAGTTGTAATCCAAGTGGCTAAGGCATCGATAAATGTATCATTGTCGTTTAAACAAGGGATGGTTTTAAAAGATGTGCCTCCGTGGTGTAAGAACTCATCATGCGCTTCCATGCCTATTTCCTCTAGTGTTTCCAAACAATCGGCTACAAAAGCAGGTGTAACAACAGCCAAGTGTTTTACGCCACTTTCTGCAAGTTGATTTACTGTTTTGTCTGTTGGAGGTTGTAACCATTTGTCTGGTCCCAATCGCGATTGAAAGGTATTGGTATATTTTCCTTCAGGTATGTTTAATTTTTCAACCACTTGTTTGGTCGTTTCCAAACATTGATGTCTGTAGCAATGTTGATGGGCAACAGAAGGAGTATTACAACACGAACCGTCAATTTTACAGTGCGATTTCGTTGTGTCCGATTTATAAATATGACGCTCCGGTACACCGTGATACGAAAATAAGAGATGATCCCATTCGTTTTGCTCTAAATGCGTTTGAATAGACGCGGCCAAGGCATCAATGTACTCTTGCTTGTTGTAAAAAGCAGGCATACTGGTGATTTTCATCCCTGAAAAATACTTTTTGCGCAATTGTTCTGCTAAGACGTCGATCGTTTCTGTCGTTGCCATGGCAAATTGAGGATATAACGGGATCATAAATACATCCGTTACCCCTTGGTCTTTCAATTCTTGTAAGCCTGTTTTGATCGAAGGTTCTCCGTAGCGCATCGCTAGAGCAATAGGCAAGTCTATTTTCTGCTGTAACTTTTTTTGCTGGCGTTTAGAAATCACAATAAGTGGTGAGCCTTCGGGCCACCATACTTTTTGATAGGCTTCCGCCGATTTTTTAGGCCTTGTGTTTAAAATGATTCCCTTTACTAAGAATGCTCGAAGTAAATATGGCATATCAATGACTCTTTTGTCCATTAAAAATTCATCCAAATAAGGTTTTACATCCTCAGGGGTTGGAGATTTTGGCGAACCTAAATTTACAAGTAGTATCCCTTTCATTATTGATTGTTTGAATTAATTGACATTAAATATTTTTTGGGTGTAATTCCGTACTTCTTTTTAAAGGCAGAAATAAAATGACTCGCTGAGCTATAGCCAATTTTTAATCCCACCTCATTGACATTGTAATTGCCTTCATCGAGTAATTTTCGGGCGTAATCCATCTTGTAGTCAAATAGAAAGCTAAAAACAGAATCGCCATAAATTTGTTTGAAACCAATTTTTAATTTTTTGATATTTAGACCAATGAGATCTGCTAATTCCTGCAATGTTGGCGGTTCGGTCATTTGCTGAATCATAATGTCTTTGGCTTTTTTAATCTTGATTACATCTTCTTCATCGGATAAAAACGGACAATTATCGATGTTTTGTTCCTCATTGTAGTTGAAAACAAGGCTTAATAACTCGTAGGTCTTCCCTTTATAGAATAGGTTTTTTACTGATGGATGCATCGATGCATTGAGCATTTGTGTCAACACAATAGCAATCGCAGGGGTGATTTTTTCTTCGGTATAGTACTTTTTTTCCTTGTTCTCATCGGTCAAAAAACCGATAAACTCCGCTTCAGAAGAAAAGAGGGAGTGAAATTTTTTGATTGGAATCATCAGGCAAATAATCGCCGATTGACTCTTTACTTCGAGGTGAACAGGAAGTTGTTTTTGGGGATTGTAAAGGAGTAGCGATTTCTCTTCAGGTAACTCCAACGTATAGGCTCCTTGGTTGTAAATAAACTGCCCTGATCCTCTTAAACAAAAGTAAAATTGGATGATGTCCGTGCCAATCTCTTTGTGAAAACTCAGGGGCTGCGGACTGTTATTGTCTAGTTTAAAGACAGAAAATTCTGGGTCGATATTAATTTCTTCTATGGGACTCATAGCGTTATTTTTTTGAAATGCAAGAAAACGAAAAGTTGTATTTTTTATTTAGAATGATTCTATATAAAGCCTTTTGTAACCCTTGCTATTCCTGCAAATGTACTGTATTATAATGAAATATTGCTAATTGTTTTTCTTTTTCTTTTAGCGTTATTAATAGTCCTTCTAGCGTTACTTTTATCGAATCATTAGCGCTAAATTTGCTTACTTTTGAAATTGAAATAGGTATGGAAAAAATAGATAAGGTCAAATCAACTACTTTTTATGCAGTAGGATTAAGCTATAAAAAAGCGGATGCCGAGATGAGAGGAAAGTTTAGTTTGAGTGAAACGGCCAAAGAAAATCTATTACGTCAAGCGAAAGAAGAAGGGATTGAAAGTTTAATCGTTATCTCTACGTGTAATCGAACGGAGATTTATGGTTTTGCTCAACACCCTTTTGAACTTATTAAATTATTATGCGATAATAGTAAGGGAACTGTAGACGATTTTCAACGAGTAGCCTATGTGTGTAAAAACAATGAAGCAATTCGTCACTTATTTCGTGTAGGAACAGGATTGGATAGTCAAATTCTTGGCGATTTTGAGATTATTAGTCAAATTAAAAATGGCTTTATATTAGCCAAAGAAGAAGGACTAACAACCAATTACTTTGAGCGCCTTGTCAATGCTGTGATTCAAGCGAGTAAACGCATTAAAAATGAAACAGAATTAAGCTCAGGTGCTACTTCAGTGTCTTTTGCCGCTGTTCAATATATTATGGATCACGTAGCGAATATTTCAGACAAAAATATTTTGTTATTCGGAACGGGAAAAATCGGACGAAATACCTGTGAGAATTTGGTGAAACACACCCATAATGATCATATCGTTCTCATTAATCGTACCAAAGAAAGAGCAGTAGAAGTAGCGGGTAAGTTTAATTTACTTGTAAAAGATTATGCCAATCTTCAGGAAGAAGTCAGTAAAGCAGATGTTTTAGTTGTAGCAACAGGTGCGCAACAACCGACCATTGACTTAGCGATGTTGCAACTAGACAAACCATTGACTATTTTGGATTTGTCGATTCCCAAAAATGTAGATCCCGCCGTTTTGTCTCATCCTATGGTAGAATTAATTCACATGGATGACTTGTCAAAAATGACAGACAAAACGATCGAAAGACGCAAAGCGTTTATTCCTCAAGCAGAAGAAATTATAGACGAAGTGATGTCGGAATTTGTCGCTTGGACGAAAATGAGAAAATTTGCTCCGACCATTCATGCACTCAAAACGCGATTAGAACAAATAAAAGATGGAGAAATTGACTACCATCGAAAAAAATATGAGAACTTTGATAGTGAACAAGCTGAAGTAATTACCATGCGTATTATTCAGAAGATCACCACCCACTTTGCGAATCACTTACGACAAGAAGAAACCGTTGTAGATGAGAGTATTGAGTGGATAGAAAAAGTATTTCAATTAGATTCAAGACAAAATGGATAGAGTTATTCGTATCGGTACACGCGATAGCGAGCTTGCGATGTGGCAAGCAACAACAGTGGAGAAGGCATTACAAGCTTTAGGGTATAAAACACAATTAGTTCCTGTAAAATCTGAAGGCGATTTGGTTTTAGACAAGCCTTTATACGAGATGGGGATTACGGGTATTTTTACCAAAACCTTGGATGTGGCGATGATCAACAAAAAAGTAGACATTGCTGTACACTCCATGAAAGATGTACCAACGGCTTTACCGCAAGGTATTGTACAAGCCGCTGTATTGCAAAGAGCCAATACGGTGGATATTTTACTACACAAAGGAGATACTACCTTTTTAGATCCTGAAGTAGAGGCCATCGTGGCAACGGGAAGTTTGCGTAGAAAAGCCCAATGGCTCAACCGCTTTCCCAAACACACCCTAGTGGATTTAAGAGGAAATGTCAATACGAGAATGCAGAAACTAGCAGATAATGCCGATTGGAAGGGCGCTATTTTTGCTTCTGCAGGATTAGATCGCATCAAGAAAAAACCAAAGGGATTTGTCAATTTAGACTGGATGATTCCCGCACCTGCACAAGGAGCTATGGTTGTGGTAGCGATGGCAGATGATTCTTTTGCTTTAGATGCCCTACGCCAATTAAACGATTACGAAGCAGAAATGACAACGCATATTGAACGCCAGTTCTTGCGTACCTTAGAAGGAGGATGTACAGCGCCAATCGGAGCAATTGCAACCTACAATCAAAAGGAAGATACTATCGATTTTACAGGGGTTTTATTGTCTTTGGATGGAAAAGAAAAATTCGAAATTAAAAAGACCGTACCCATTCAAGAGTGGAAGAAATTGGGCTTCTATGCCGCACAAGAATTGTTGGCAGATGGTGGACAAGCGCTAATGGAAAAATTACGCCAAGAATTAAAACGATAACAGTATGCCAAGGGTTTTATCAACGCGGATCTTAAGCGATGCACATCGTCAACTCTTCCATACATCCAATGTACAATGGGTGGAGAAGGACTTCATAGCGATCGAACCTCAAGCATTTACAGTAGAGGCCGTTCGAGATTTGGTGGTGTTTACCAGTCAAAACGCGGTGAAAAGCGTCTTGAATAATCCCCATGCCCAGCTGTTAAAAACAAAACCAGCCATTTGTGTAGGGGTGAAAACAAAAGCCCTTTTAGAACAAGAGGGCTGGGAAGTGAAGGCATGGACACATTATGCTAAAGAGTTAACTGCAGTGATTGAACGCGATTTTTTTTCTTGTAGTTTTTCTTTTTGCTGTGGCAATATTAGGCGCGAAACCTTGCCTGCCTTTTTTAAACAACACAACCTCATATTTGATGAGTATGAGGCGTATCAAACGGTAAAACAGCCCCATACGCTTCAAAATAAAGTTGAGGGGATCTGTTTTTATAGCCCATCGGCAATTGAAAGTTTTTTGCAAAACAATCAAGTAACAACCGAAGTTTGCTTTTGTATTGGCGATACAACTGCAGACGCACTCAAAGGAATTACAACGCAAATCGTCGTAGCAAGTCAACCGACTATCGAAGCTACTTTATCGGCTTGCTTAGCATATTATAAATAGTGTCAGCTAAAATTGACGTACTTAAATGGTTTAGAAATGATTAAAAATGATTTATTCTTAAGAGCTTTAAAAGGAGAAACGGTGGAAAGACCACCTGTTTGGATGATGCGTCAAGCCGGTAGATACCTACCCGAATTCCGCGCTTTACGAGATAAATATGATTTTTTTACCCGTTGTAGAATGCCTGAAATCGCAGCTGAAATTACAGTACAACCGATTCGTATTGTAAAACCAGATGCCGCTATTCTATTTTCTGATATTTTAGTTGTGCCACAAGCGATGAATATCGATGTGGAAATGAGACCAGGTGTAGGACCTTGGGTTCCTAATCCCATTCGCTCTGCCAAAGATGTGGAACAAGTAATTATTCCAAATATCGAAGAAACCTTGGGCTATGTGATGGATGCCATCAAAGTAACCAAAGAAATGTTGAATGATGAAGTGCCGTTAATTGGATTTGCAGGTTCGCCTTGGACGATCTTCTGCTATGCTGTAGAAGGAAAGGGATCTAAGAGCTTTGACCTTGCCAAAGGATTCTGTTTTTCTGATCCAGTAGCTGCCCATACATTATTGCAAAAAATTACGGATACCACTATCTTATACTTAAAAGAAAAAGTAAAAGCAGGAGTAAATGCTGTACAGATCTTTGATTCATGGGGAGGAATGCTTTCACCAGTGGACTACCAAGAGTTTTCGTGGAAATACATCAACCAAATTGTCGAGGCTTTAGCTGAAATTACCCCTGTTATCGTATTCGGTAAAGGATGTTGGTTTGCCCTTCCTGAAATGGCGCAATCCAAAGCTTCTGCTTTAGGTGTTGACTGGACCTGTAGCCCACAAAATGCGCGTTTATTCACCGGAGGAAACATTACACTTCAAGGAAACTTTGACCCAAGTCGATTGATGTCGCCAATTCCGACCATTAAGAAAATGGTACACGAAATGATTGACGCTTTCGGAAAAGATAAGTATATCGTGAATTTAGGACATGGTATTTTACCTCACATCCCCGTAGATCACGCCAAAGCTTTTATCGAAGCGGTAAAAGAATACGAACAAAAATAAAAGAAATCACCCAAGAAAGGTTAACGCAACTGCCGAAACCTTTTTTGTTTTTATCGAATGACCTATGTTAAACAAAGGAGTTAAAAGCGAAGAAGACAGACGTATAGAATCGATTGTCGTAAAACTTTCATCGATTGGATTTGTTCCCGATGATCTAAAAGTAAAAGAGGAAATTGACAAAGAATTAGCAAAAATAGGGTTAACCTACGCTATTTTGTTTGAAATGGAGGCTACAGCTTTGAATCAACAGTTGTTGCAATTCAATTTTGGATGGGATCGCATGGAACAATTTGCCGATGTACTCGTTAACTGGTCCAAAGAAGAAGAGCAATTCAAAGCCAAAGCGAAAAGTTTATATGCCTTTATTCAAAAGGAAAGTAAAGCCTTTTCCTTTGAAATCATGGCTAAAATTGCACAATTATAAATAGATGATGCGCTATTTGAGAGGGGGAATTATAGGAGGATTCAGTTTATGGTGCGTGATACTAGCTATGCTCATGTATGTAAATCTCATTCATAGTCGCGAACCTTTTTGCCCGGAGCATATACCCAATAACCATTTCTTTTGGGTGCTAAGTGGTAGCGCAATGTTAGCTTACCTCTTGCTGTTTGGAATAAACACAATAGCACGTAAGAATAAAACAAAACAATTTAGGATTATCACTTATTTGTATCTTAGTTTCCTGTTGCTATTGGGACTAGGGTATGCTGTAGACTATATACTATGAAAGAACAATTTTATCAATATATACAGCAACTCCAAGATCAAATCACCACGCGATTAGAAGAAGTAGATGGAGAGGCTAAATTCCAACAAGACCTTTGGGAACGTCCCGGAGGAGGAGGAGGAAGAACACGTGTGATTGAAAACGGACGTGTCTTTGAAAAAGGAGGAGTGAATATCTCTGCTGTACACGGAGCATTACCCGCAACGATGCAAAAGTATTTTAACGTAGGTGATGTTGATTTTTATGCCTGTGGATTAAGCTTAGTCATTCACCCAAAGAGTCCAATGGTGCCAACAGTACATGCCAATTGGCGTTATTTTGAGATGTATGACAAACAAGGACATGTCGTGCGTTCTTGGTTTGGTGGAGGACAAGATTTAACCCCTTACTATCTGTTTGAAGAAGACGCTATTCACTTTCATCAAATTTGTAAAATGGCTTGTGATCAACACGATGTTGCGTTTTACCCACAGTATAAAAAGCAATGCGATGAATACTTTTGGAATGCACACCGAAATGAAGCCCGTGGAATAGGAGGTTTATTCTTCGATCGACTGGAAGAAACGGCCGAAAAAACAACCCAACAATGGTATGATTTTGTTACTACCGTAGGGAATAGCTTTTTAAAAGCTTATGTGCCTATTGTCGAAAAACGCAAAATAATAGCTTATACAGAGGAACAACGTACATGGCAAGAAATCCGACGTGGGCGTTATGTAGAATTTAATTTAGTACACGATAAAGGAACGCTGTTTGGACTAAAAACCAATGGGCGTATCGAATCTATTTTGATGAGTTTACCACCTCATGTGCAATGGGTCTACGACCATCAACCCGAAGAAGGAAGCGAAGAAGCAAAATTGCTAGCAGTATTAGCTAATCCAATAGAGTGGATAACAGTAAATAGTAAGCTGTAAACCATAAACCGTACACCGTAAACCAAATAATATGTTTCCATTACAAAGAGGTAGAAGATTAAGAACAAGTGAGTCTATTCGTAGTCTAGTAAGAGAGACGATTGTGACTCCACAAGATTTTATGTTTCCCATGTTTATTGCAGAGGGAACCAATGTAGAAGAACCTATTTTATCCATGCCAGGGATTTACAGACGATCTGTAGATTTAACGGTAAAAGAGGTAAAAGAACTATACGCTTTGGGTATTCGCGCAGTGAATATCTACGTAAAAGTGAGCGATCATTTAAAAGACAATGCAGGAACAGAAGCATGGAATGCCAATGGATTAATGCAAACGGCGATTAAAGCGATTAAAGATGCATGTCCAGGGATGATTGTCATGCCTGACGTTGCCTTAGATCCCTATTCGATTTATGGGCACGATGGTATTATTGAAAACGGAAAAGTAGTCAATGATGCAACGGTAGATGCTTTAATGCGAATGAGTGTTTCCCATGCAGAGGCTGGAGCTGATTTTGTAGCACCAAGTGATATGATGGATGGTCGTGTGTTGCGCATGCGTGAAGCCTTGGATCAATCGGGCTATACGGATGTGGGCATTATGAGCTATTCCGCCAAGTATGCTTCCGCGTTTTATGGACCTTTTAGAGATGCGCTTGATAGTGCTCCAAGAGCGGATGTTGAAATTCCAACGGATAAAAAAACCTATCAGATGGATTATGCTAACCGCCTAGAAGCTATTAAAGAAGCACTATATGACGTAGAAGAAGGCGCAGATATTGTGATGGTAAAACCGGGGATCGCTTATTTGGATATTGTACGTGAGGTAAAAGATGCAGTAAACGTACCTGTTTCTGTTTATCATGTATCCGGAGAATATGCCATGGTCAAAGCAGCCGCAGAAAGAGGTTGGTTGGATCACGATTTAGTGATGATGGAGCAACTAACCTGTATCAAACGCGCAGGGGCGAGTATCATCTCCACCTATTTTGCAAAAGAAGCAGCAATCTTGCTGAATAAATAAAATAGAAAGCTCAGATTGTTCTGAGCTTTTTTTGTTTTTAGTCGATGTACAGCGATCTGAATCAAGAGTCGATGTCGTTTTTTTACATAAAAAGGAGTGATTTGTGAAAGAGAGAAACAGGATTGTTTTTGTACATTTGATACAACAAAAAAATAAACAACACTATGCGCAATACACTCATTAAAACGATTCCTTTTTTCGTTGCCCTCCTTGTATTCTCCTGTGGAAAAAAAGAAGAAAAACAAGCCATGCCTGAACCAGTATATGAATCAGAACGCGGCGGAGCAACCGAAATGACCCAAGCAGAAAAAATTGCACTTGGAAAGAAAATATTCGAAGGAAAAGGAACCTGTGCTTCTTGTCACTTGGCAGATAAGAAAGTCATCGGACCGAGTATTAGAGAAATTATTGAAATTTACGATAAACACGATGTTAGCCTAATCTCATTCTTGAAAGGACAAGAAGAAGCCATTGTGGATCCTGCTCAATTTATTATTATGCAGGCCAATTTAGAGATCACCAAAAAATTGAGTGATACCGAATTAGAAGCTTTGGAAGCCTACATGCGCAGCATGTAATTCATCCTATTTTACAAGTTATTGTCATCTAAATAAAAAAGCTTGCGTGTAGATTCGTCACTCAAGCTTTTTTTGTTGTTATAAATTCTTTTTGATTTGGTCGATTTTAATCCCTCGATTCGACGAATACACCACCTTATCATTCTTTTTGATCATCACGTAAGGAACCGCTTTGGATTTCAAATTGTAATTGGGAATCAATTGCTTGATTAAATCCTCCGAAGTAAACAACTCCCAAGGCGTTTCTAATAGCCCAAAGTTTTGGTATACAGTCCCTTCTGTATAGGTTTTGAGGTTATCTGCTGAATTAATATACAAAGCAGTAAACGGAATGCCTTGATAAGCAGGATCACTAGCCAATTGATTCAGGTCAGAATAAGCCAGCATACAAGGCCCACAAGTCGTAGACGTAATAATAAATACCCCGTCTCTAGTTAATAGCGTTGGCAAATCATAGGTTTGCCCGCTAAAAGTCGTAAACTCAGCCACATCAGTTGTAGCAATTGCTGTATCAACTAGATTTGAGGGTTGAGTGTTGTCAAAAGAGATCGTTCCGTCTTCTTCAATAACAATCTCTCTATTCTCCTGATCGATGATGGTGACGCGATTGTGACCACCTGTTAAATCATAAGAAAAAATTTGGTAGTACACGCCAAATTGATCCCCACTGCCTTTGCGAAGTAAATCGGAGTCAATGTATCTTAGCTTGTCCTTGGACGACATCTTCATGGTGCTTTTAAAGGCCTGTAAATCTTCCGCAGATAAGTTTTCTAGTAATAAAGGGAAGTGTTCTTTGATGTAGTTGTCTTTCTTTGATTGACCGATAGCGAGGGTCGTGCCTAAGAGAAATAAAAGTAGCGTTTTTTTCATGGTTGGATTGGATTATACATTTTCGCTGTATAATCCAATTGGCATACCATGATTTATCTTATTTGTAACGGGTTGTTTACCAGTTTGTTGTTTTTTTGTTTTGTACAAGACTGTTCAGTAGTGAACGCTTTACTGTGCGATTTTGGTTTTGTGAAATCCTTTTTTTATCGCATTGAGTGTTGCTTGATGCAATACAGTGGCATGTACTTCGTCTGGCATATAATCAAACGTCGCGTGAATCATAGGGTTTTGTTGAAGGAATGAATAGAAACGAGTCCCCACTTCGTACATCATTTCATCTTCTTCTTTGCTTGGAAGACCCACATACACATGGACCGGGTGTTTAATCTTATTCAATAAACATACCGTTGTTTCGTCTAACAATTTTTCTTCCCCCCACCAAAAACTCGGACTTACAATCACGTAATTCGAGAATACATGCGGGTGTTTGATTAAGAGGTAGGAAGACATTAATCCTGCTAAAGATTCACCAACAACTGTGCGTTCACTGGTGGTGTTGTAGTGTTGATCAATATAGGGAATCAATTCCCCTGCTAAGAAAGCAGCATAGGGTTCAGCACCTCCGTATTGAGGGAAAAAGTCCTTGCTGTATTTGAGTTGATCTAAAAAGTCAATATTCGGCACCGCAAAGGTAAAATCTCTTCTGCGGTTGACGTTTTCAATCCCCACAACAATCGCTTCTGGAAAGCGATCAACCCACGGTTGTGAATTAGCGCGGAACAACCCAGTCAGGTGGATAAAATCTTCTTCTACTCCGCCATCCAAAATGTAAACCACCGGATATTTTACGGTATCATTGGGTTGATAGTAGGGAGGTAAATAAATGTTTATCGTTCTATTCTCGTTTAAGATGTTCGATGGTAGGGAGATAGATTCCCCCAGTGATATTTGTTGCGCTTGTATTTGCTCAAAGCTAAGTAGAGCGAACACACCCAAAGCAAGGGATACAACTTTGTTTAAAATGGTCATAGGTTTTAAATTAAGAAATTCAAAAATACAGAAAATGAGGGGATACGGACGAAAACCAGGAAAAAAAAGAAGGAGATTAACACAACAGATCGGTTTCAAAGCCCGATAAACAGGGGGTTATTTAGAAACGTTCTACGGTTTTCCCATTGGTATATTTCGTAATTTTATCGAACAAAAATAAACGAATTATCCAATGGACTTTATATATCAAGATCCGTATCCAATTCTAAAAGACGATACGAAGTATAAAAAAATTTCTACTGATTTTGTAAAAATAGAGAAATTAGGGGATCGCGAAATCTTAGTTGTAGATCCAAAAGCTTTAGAAGTTTTGTCTGAAGCAGCGATGACTGATGTTTCCTTTATGTTGAGAACCGCTCACTTAGAAAGCTTAAAAGCAATTTTAGATGATCCAGAAGCCACAGATAACGATCGATTTGTAGCCTATAACCTCTTGCAAAACGCGGTTGTAGCAGTAGAAGGACAATTGCCTTCTTGCCAGGATACTGGTACAGCAATCGTTGTTGCTAAAAAAGGAGAAAACGTATATACGGGATCGAACGATGCAGAGAGCTTGTCCAAAGGAATTTTCAATACCTACCAAAAGAGAAATTTGAGATATTCTCAAATCGTTCCAATCAGTATGTTTGAAGAGAAAAACTCAGGATCAAACCTACCAGCACAAATTGATATTTACGCGACACAAGGGCAAAAATACGAG
>JASLHL010000127.1 GCA_030152225.1 Flavobacterium sp.
GAAAATTAGAAGTAAGTCCCCAACGTTGTTTTAACTTTTCCATTTATTTATTTTAAATCTAAACAAAAGTAGTCCTTTTTCAAATAGTAAAAAACTAATTTTTACTTAAAATATAAAAGCCATTCCTCAGAATGGCTTTTTATTCTTTTACAGTTCAATTTGGTTCATAGTTTCCAAAACATATTCATGCATCACTTCGCGATAGTCTAAATGGGTAACGATGCGCAACCACCCTTTTCCAATTTCGCTAATAAGAATATTTTTCTGTTTGAGTTTATCCAAAAAAGGTTTGATTTTCGCTTCATCATCCAGACGGAAAACCAATATATTTGTTTGAACAGGGAGAATTTCTTTCACCCATGTTTTTTTGTTGAGTAACATCTCAATTTGCTTAGCTCTATAGTGATCACGTTGAAGGCGGCTCACATTATTTTTCAAAGCATACAAAGCAGCTGAAGTTAGATATCCTGTTTGTCGCATTCCTCCTCCCATTGTCTTACGAATACGAATTGCGCGCTGAATCAACTCCTTAGACCCTAGCAATACAGATCCCACAGGGGCTCCTAAACTTTTGGAGAAACACACCGAAATCGTATCAAACAAAGCGCCAAACTGCGTCGGATGTTGTGATTTGGCAACTAATGCATTCCACAGACGCGCACCATCTAGGTGCATTTTAATACCATAGGTGTCACATACCTCTTTGATACGTTCAATTTCACTCAGCTCATAACAAGCTCCACCTCCCATATTAGTCGTATTTTCTAAACACACCAACTTAGTTAACGGTAAGTGAATATTCGCAGGATCTGTATAGTGATAGATCACATCTTCAGCAGTAATTCGCCCGCGATCACCATCCACTAAAGCAGAACTTACCCCATGGTGAACCGCAGCTCCTCCTCCTTCAAATTGATAAATATGCGAACTTCTATCGCAAATTAATTGATCGCCTGGTTGAGTATGTAATTTGATAGCAACTTGATTAGCCATAGTTCCCGAGGGGAAAAACAAGGCAGCTTCCATTCCAAAAAGCTCAGCAACAGCTGCTTCCAACTCATTAGTACTTCCATCTTGTTTGTAAACATCGTCCCCTACGCGCGCTTTCAGCATATAGTTCAACATCTCTGGCGTGGGCTTTGTAATTGTATCGCTAATTAAATTAATTTCCATAAATCCGCAGGAATAAGTATTTTTGCATGTAAAAGTATTAAAAATTATGGTAACCACAGAACAACAGAAGGACATTATTGATCGCCTTGGTGCGTTAAGGAGGTATCTTTGACGTCGATAAGAAGTTAATTGAAATTGCAAACGAAGAAGAAAAAACGTTTGCTCCTGACTTTTGGAATAATTCAAAAGAAGCCGAAATCATTGTCAAAAATCTAAAATCCAAGAAAAAGTGGATTGAAGACTATGAACAGGCAAAAAATCACCTAGAAGAATTTCAAGTATTGATTGAGTTTTACAACGCCAAAGAAGTATCGGAGGACGAAGTAGTAGACCAATATAAGAAAACCCTGGAACTCATTGAGAATTTAGAGTTTAAGAATATGTTATCTGACGAAGGTGATAACATGAGTGCGGTCTTGCAAATTACCGCAGGGGCAGGTGGAACAGAAAGTTGTGATTGGGCCTCTATGTTGATGCGTATGTACATCATGTGGTCTGAGAACAGCGGATACAAGGTCAAAGAGCTCAACTATCAAGCAGGGGAAGTCGCAGGTGTAAAAACGGTAACCTTGGAGATTGAAGGAGAATTTGCTTTTGGGTATTTGAAAGGAGAAAATGGCGTGCATCGTTTGGTCCGCATTTCCCCTTTTGACAGCAATGCCAAACGCCATACCTCTTTTGCTTCTGTTTACGTCTATCCATTAGCGGATGATACCATTGAAATTGAAATCAACCCTTCCGATATTTCTTGGGAGACCATGCGTTCAAGTGGTGCAGGTGGACAAAATGTAAATAAGGTAGAAACAGCAGTTCGCTTAAGACACCACCCTACAGGTATTATTATTGAAAATTCCGAAACGCGTTCTCAATTAGACAATAAAATCAAAGCCATGCAGCTCTTAAAATCGCAACTTTACGAAATTGAGTTGAAGAAAAAACAAGCCATGCGCGATGAAATTGAAGCTAATAAGAAGAAAATTGAATGGGGCTCACAGATTCGAAATTATGTGATGCACCCCTATAAATTAGTCAAAGATGTTCGAACTGGCTACGAAACAACAGATGTTGACTCGGTGATGGATGGCGAAATTGACGCTTTCTTAAAAGCCTATTTGATGATGATGGGACAACAAGAGGAATAATACAGTTGACAGCAAAAAAAAACAAGCTTGAGTAAAACCTCAAGCTTGTTTTTTTTTGCTGTTTGGCTTTTGGTGTTTGATGTTTGGTAAAGTCGTCATTTACAAAAAATCATTTTCTTACAACACAATCAAAAAACAAAGTGCAAATCGAAGCGTAGCGAAAATCGGAACGAAGTGGAGATTCATCGAACACTAAAACAAAATATAAAATCAGTGAGATAGATTCATTGAACACCAAAATAAAATATAAACTAAGTGAGATAAAGAGCAGAAAACTAATTCACCTTCTTCATGACATCTTTCAACATATGGCGAATTTCCTGAAACATTGCTTTTGTATCAGCTTCTCCTAAATCTTCGGGTTTAAATTCTTCTGTCGCAATACTACAGGCATATTCCCATATTTCGAGGATATCGTATGCGTTGATTCGGTAAGGCTCATAAAAGGTATTGTCTGAATGCAATTCATAGGTTTCCTCATCAATGCGATAGACGCGTTTATATACCACTCCCTCATTCGCAGTCATAATAATATACGTTCGTCCATTGCGGATATACTCCAGCTGTTCAATATAACTTCCAATAATAAACGAGCCTTCTTGATGGGGTGGCATCGAATCGCCTTCAATGGGAAATGCGCGATACTTTCCATCTCGTAAAAAAGGCAGGGAAATTTGATCGAGATTTTGGATAAATTCAGGATCAGCATAGCCTGATAAATACCCCGCTCTTGCTTTATGTGGAATAATCTCAATGAAATTATTTCCATTGGGATCTACCATAATGGGCAATAAAATGCGATTATCTTCCAATTTCAATAAATCTTGCATGGGCACCTTTCTCAAATCAACCGAAATAAGTAAATCCACGCTTACGTGAAAATAGCGAGAGATTTTCAACAAAACTTCCAAAGGGGGTTCAGATGCCCCTTCTTCGTATTTTGAATAACGGGCACGCGTAATGAGTAGTGCATCTGCGACTTTTTGCTGAGACAATTCTTTCTGTGCTCGCAAATACCTGATGTTATCTGATAAGTATGACATTTGCTATTATTTATAGCATCAAATATACTAATTATTGCTAACATACGTAGTAAGTTTGTTTAAAATATTTTAAACTCAGGCAGATGGAACGCGCCATTGTACATTTAGATTTGGATAGCTTTTTTGTTTCTTGCGAGCGATTGATCAATCGTCAACTCGCTGGAATCCCTCTTATTATAGGTGGAGGTGACCGGGGAGTCGTGTCGAGTTGTTCGTATGAGGCACGTACATTTGGCGTGCGTTCAGCCATGCCCATCCGCATGGCGATGCGCTTGTGTCCACAGGCCAAGATTATCAAAGGAGACATGGAATTGTACAGCAAAATGTCAGCAGAAGTAACGGAAATTATAGCAGAAAAAGCTCCTGTAATGGAAAAAGCAAGCATTGACGAATTCTATCTTGACTTAACGGGAATGGATCGCTTTTTTAGTACAAATCAATGGGCCGCCGAATTAGCTGCTACCATCAAAAAAGAAACCCATCTCCCTTTAAGTTATGCCTTATCGATCAACAAAACCGTTTCAAAGATGGGCACTAATGAAGCTAAACCTGCTGGAGCCCTTGTCATTCCCGAAAAAGAGGTACGTCCTTTTCTCAATCCCTTGTCGATTCGCAAGATTCCCATGCTTGGACAAGCTACCTATGATTCACTCGCGCGCTTGGGTATCCGCACCATTGAAACCCTGTCGAATATGCCTTCGGACATCCTGTTTCAACTCTTAGGTAAAAATGGATTAGACATTTGGAAAAAGGCTAACGGCATTGATTATACGCCTGTTGAACCCTATCGAGAACGCAAATCCATCTCAGCAGAACACACCTTTGCTCAAGATACCATTGACCTCATCTTAGTAAGAACAACCTTGTTAGGCATGATAGAACGTCTCGCTTTTCAATTGCGATCAGAAGGTTGGTTGACCTCTGTGGTATCCGTAAAAATTCGGTATACCAATTTTGACACGGAAACGAAACAGTGTAAAATTGCCTATACCTCAGCCGATCACCTACTCAATACGCATGTACTGGATTTATTCGAAAAGCATTACCAACGTCGCATGCGATTGCGATTGATCGGAATTAATTTCAGCGGATTAGTAAGAGGGAACTATCAAATCAATCTATTTGAAGATTCTCAAGAGATTATGGCACTCTATGAAGCCATGGACCAAATTAAAAAACAATACGGCATACAGGCAGTTCACCGCTGCTCTAGTGCGATACTCAAAACTAAAAAGAAATAAAGATGTTGTTAAATTGTCATTCTTACTATAGTCTGCGCTTTGGCACGATGTCCTTAGCCCAATTGGTAAACAGAGCCAAAGAACTAAAAATAAAAACCTTAGCCTTAACAGATATCCACACCTTTTATGGCGTGTATGACTTTATTCGCCTGTGTCAACAAGCTGCTATTAAACCGCTTATTGGCGCTGAGTTTCGCGTAGATCAACGCTTACAATATATCATTATAGCCAAAAGTGAACGTGGTTTTGCTGCCATTAATCAATACATTTCTCAACATAACAAAACCAAACACCTCTTCCCAACAAAAGCACCGTACTTGGTTGATACCTTTGTTATCTATCCTTTAGAGAACTGTCCTCCTACCCTTGCAGATTACGAATACATTGGCGTCAAAATGAATCAACGCAATCTACTCTATCAAGAACAGTGGAAAAAACTTGCACATCAAATGGTTGTTTTACACCCTGTGACGATACAACATTCAGAAGAATATGAGCTACACCGTATTCTACAAGCAATTGATCAAAATACGCTATTGAGTAAATTAGATTCCAATACCTGTGCGTTACCTGATGAAACCCTGGTCAGTGAAGCAACCTTGTCTCAACACTTTGCCTCTTTTCCTTCCTTACTTGCTAATACGGAGAAAATTACAACCGAGGCTACTTTTTCTTTTGAATCCAGAAAAAGTAGAAATAAACTACATTTCACCGACAGCAAGGCCCGTGATTTACAGCTTCTCACTCAACTTGCTCAAGAAGGATTAACACGTCGTTATGGCAGTAAAAATACCGAAGCGCAAAACCGATTAACAAAGGAATTAGCAGTTATTGAGCAATTGTCTTTCGCCAGCTATTTTCTCATCATTTGGGATATTATTACCTACAGTACATCACAGGGTTTTATGCATATCGGAAGAGGAAGTGGAGCCAATAGTTTAGTAGGGTATTGCATTGGCATTACCAATGTTTGTCCCTTAGAACTCGACTTGTACTTTGAGCGTTTTTTAAATGTCAATCGAAAATCTCCTCCCGACTTTGATATTGATTGGTCGTGGACCGATCGCGATGCGATTATCGATTATATCTTTGATCGTTATGGCAGTGAACACGTTGCTTTTTGCGGTGCCATGTCTACCTTTAAATCGCGTTCTATTGTACGGGAAATCGGCAAAGTATACGGTTTAGCCAAAGAAGAACTCGACCAGCTCAACAGTCGATATACGAAAGATCCAATCGATAACAACTCCGTCATACAACTGATTCATCAATATGGGCAGCTATTGGAGGGATTTCCCAATCAACGTACCATGCATGCCTGTGGAATTTTAATTTCAGAAGAACCAATTACACAGTTTACTGCTTTAGATTATCCACCCAAAGGCTATGCTGTTGCGCAATTTGACATGCATATTGCCGAGGACATTGGCTTTGAGAAATTCGATATCCTCAGCCAACGCGGTATTGGACACATCAACGAAACAGTAGCGCTTATTCAACAGAACCAAAACTTAACAGTAGATATCCGCAATATTGCGCTTTCAAAAAACGAATCGCGATCCAATGCCTATTTACAAGCGGGAAACACCATCGGCTGTTTCTACATTGAAAGTCCAGCTATGCGTGGATTATTGAGAAAATTAAAGTGTAACGATTACAAAACATTAGTAGCAGCTTCGTCTATTATCCGACCTGGAGTTGCCCAAAGCGGTATGATGCAAGAATATATTTACAGACACAACCACCCCAATCAATTTGAATATTTTCACGACGTTTTTAAGGATCAACTTGGGGAAACCTATGGTATTATGGTGTATCAAGAGGACGTCATCAAGATTGCTCTTCACTATGGCGGGTTACCTGCTGAAGATGGCGATATTTTGCGTCGTGCCATGAGCGGAAAAAGTCGTTCCAAAGAAGGCTTACAAGCCGTTCGAAATCGATTTTTAACACTATGTGCAGCAAAAGGTCATCCACAAGCCCTTAGTGAAGAAATTTACCGCCAAATTGAATCTTTTGCAGGCTATTCGTTTTGTAAAGCACATTCGGCTTCTTATGCCATTGAAAGCTATCAAAGCCTATATCTCAAAGCACATTACCCTTTGGAATTTATGGTCGCTGTAATCAATAACCAAGGCGGATTCTATCGTACGGAGGTTTATGTACACGAGGCTAAAATGTCAGGAGCTCGCGTCTTTCCTCCTTGTATCAACCGAAGCAACCAAGGAGCTACCTTGAAAAAAAGAGATATCTTTTTGGGATTTGACCTAGTGAAAAACCTCAATACGGCTTTGATTAATGCCATATTGAGCGAACGCCAACGACAAGGCAATTATACCTCACTTGAAAACTTTATTCAACGCGTAAACATCAATCTTGAAGCCTTGGAAACCTTAATTTTCATTGGAGCTTTTCAATTTACAGGACTCCAAAAAAACGAATTGCTCATCCAAGCGAAATTGCTGTATCACAAGAACAAATCCAATCCTACTTGGCAGTTGTTGCAAGAACCAATCAAACAATTTAACTTCCCAAAATTAAAACGCGCTCCAGAAGAAGATGCCTTTGATGAGCTGGAATATTTGGGCTTTCCTGTATCTTGTAGTCCTTTTAACCTCTTACAGACTAAATTTAGAGGCGAAATAACCACCAAGGACTTCCTCTACCACAAAGATGAAAATACGCGCTTAGTGGGCTATTTAATCGCGTTAAAACCTATTCAAATCAAAAATGGGTTAATGTACTTCGGTACGTGGATCGATACCAATGGAGATTACTTTGATACTGTTCACTTTCCTACGAGCTTACAACAATACCCCTTTCAAGGTAGTGGCTGTTATTTGCTATTGGGAACCATTCAAATCGAATATGATGTCCCTACACTCCATATTCTCAAAATGGCGAAACTTCCATTTATGACAGACCCGAGATATCAGGTAGTGGATAAACAAAATGCAAAAGGAAAAGTGAAGTTGTAAAAAGTAAATTGGAGTTTGCGCAGTTTGCGCGTTGTGTAAGTTATTTTATTTAGCTTGGCTACGTTTTTTTAAAGTGGCCCCTAAACTAGTACACTAGATCCAAAACGGTTCAACCAAAAAGGCAAAAAAAAATCCCCTAACTAGGAGATCAAAATAAAAAAAATGGCAAGCTACCTACATCGCACCGCTACAACCACATACCTTTGCTGCGTTCCCACCCTGGAGGATTCTGCAGGAGCTGGTCGTGTAGGACTTGCCGTTGCAAATATACAACCATTTTATATTTTTCCAAGTGTT
>JASLHL010000134.1 GCA_030152225.1 Flavobacterium sp.
CTTAGCTAATTTTGTCATCAAAACCCATTTACCTGTAACAGGATTAATTCGGTCTACGGTTTTCGACCACTTTTGTGGTGGAATCAACGAAGAGGATTGTTTAAGTGTGGTGGACAAGATGTACAAACAAGGTGGTGTTGCCTCAGTGTTGGACTATTCTGTAGAGGGAAAAGAGACGGAAGAGCAGTTTGATGCCGCTTTAAACATGACAATCAAAACAATTGAATTAGCAAAAGGAAGACCTGATGCCATTCCTTTTGCGGTTTTTAAACCAACTGGATTTGGGCGTTTTGATATGTTTGTCAAAAAAGGAGAAGGGAAACCTTTTACGGCTGAAGAAGAAAAAGAATGGGAACGCATTGTGTACCGTTTTAACATGGCGTGTAAATTTGCCTATGATCACGATGTATTGTTGTTGATTGACGCTGAACACAGCTGGATGCAAGATGCAGCAGATGCGATTGTATTGGATATGATGCGCAAATACAACAAAGAAAAAGCGTTGATTTACAATACAGCTCAGCTATATCGTTGGGATCGTTTGCAGTTCTTAAAAGACTTGCACGTGATTGCAAAAGCAGAAGGTTTTCACATTGGTATGAAAGTAGTACGCGGGGCCTACATGGAAATTGAAAGAGAACGCGCTGCTCAAAAAGGGTATAAATCACCAATTTGCGTAGACAAAGCAGCCACAGACATCAATTATGACGCAGCTGTAACCTTTATGTTGGAAAACATGGATTGCATGGCGTTATTCGCTGGTACACACAATGAAAACAGTTCAAAATTAGTGATGGAACTAATGGAAAAACACCAGATTGCTCATCACGATAAACGACTTTTCTTTGGTCAATTGTACGGTATGAGTGATAACATTAGTTTCAACTTGGCTAAAGCAAACTACAACGTTGCAAAATACCTTCCATTTGGACCTGTTCGCGACGTAATTCCTTACTTAATTCGCCGTGCACAAGAGAATACCTCTGTAAAAGGGCAAACAAACCGCGAGTTAGATTTAATTGAAACTGAAATGAAGAGACGCAAAATATAAGGGTGTCTTTTGATCATATCAAGGCGTATTTCCATAGAAATACGCCTTTTTTCATTCTATTACTTTACTTTTTTGATAACAATGGCATTGCGCAATTGACGCTGCCCCAAGTGATCTTCTTTTCGATTATCCGAAGGATAATTGAGTACACCATGGGCATTCGGTAGCTGTTTGGCATTAGGCAACTGCTCGACATCAACCCACATCGTTGTTGATCCACCTCCATCTAGGTTTAAAGCATCTTCTACAGGAAAATAGTGCTGAAGAAACAGGGTCAACTCTTTTGCACTCATCCCTGCAGCAACTGTACTTCGCCCATCCACCGCAACGAGCAAAATATGGGTAGAGGTTAAAGCAAGGGCAGTGCGAGGATGACGAACGCCTTGATGTCGTTCTGGATCCTCATAATGCAAACGCGTTAAATCGCGATCTGGCGTTTTTACAAAGGTCGCTCCAACAGGATGGCCGTTCTCAATGAGTATAGGCGAACCGGACATAATATTCGCTTCCTCTGCTTGACCATACGTTGCATTGGTTCCCCTAGCGATTCGCATTTGATCTTGACTGAAAAACAGCGCGCCTTCGTGTTTCCAATAAAATTGGTTCTGTTGATCAACTTCTACGCTGTCGATCAAGGTGTTGTTAATTTTTAAATAGGCCGTGGAACTTCCTTTGGTCAGTGATTTTTCAAAGTATGTTCCGTTAACTGCAGCGATAATACTAGGATCTACAGTTACCGCTTGAGACAAACTATCTTGAGGCAAGATATCCAAAAGCGCAAGGCGAAGTTTTTGACTGTTTTTAGGCATCGCTAACACGCGAACTGTTTGATGTGCGTCATAGGGCGCATAATACTGACCGACAAAGCTATATAGCGTTAAATCCGGAGCAATTGCTTCTATTTGCCAACGGGGGTCTTCCTTTACCTTTGTTTGAAGATTCCTGTCTCCTACACTTTTACACCCTGTCAGGGACAAGGCAATAGCACACAAAAAACAAAAGGTGAAATACATGAAACGATTGTTGTACATGAAATTAAAAATAACGGTTAAACAAGTGTTCTAAATGAGGTTCAACGACATCTAGCCAACGCGCAAACCCCAAATCTGTTGGATGTACACCATCTGAAGTACCCTCGTGATCTGTTCCCAATAGGTTAGTAACATCCAAATAATGGATGTTCTTTACGCCTGCCTGAACCAGAGCCTCGTATTCTGCTTTAAATTGCTTGTTTTGAGCTGTGACACGTGCGCCAATAACGGTGTTAAAATAACCTACTTCACGTACTATAGAAGGAATCATAACAATGGGAACAGTCGGATTCTTTTCTCGATATAACTTGACAAACGTCGCTGTGCGTTGCTTGATTTCATCGACGGAACTATTCGGCACACAGTCCATAAGCAACAAATCAACAGAAGGAATATCCGCTAACAAACGCGCAACTGCAGCCTCCATCTTGGCGCTTCCTCCAAACCCATAGTTGAGAAACGCATAGCCATATTTGCGTTCCAACTGAGCGGGATATGCCATACCTGGTCTGCTAGCTGATGCGCCTTGCGTAATACTAGAGCCATACACTAAAATACGTCGGTCTACAACTGTTGTAATTCTTTCAAAAGTTGCGCCTTCTTCCACACCTATTTCCAACTGCTCTAATTCACTATATAGGGGAAAATACAAGCGATAAGTTGTGGATTCTCCTGCCATTTGGTCTATAATTGTCGTTTCTGAACAAGAAGAATTTGCACTCGGAAACCCGGAACGCACATATTGATAGGTTCCATTTACATCGGCATACAAATCCAATCCTCGTCGATTGACTTCACTGAGGTAAGAAAACACCCCCGACGGTTTCACACACCACTTCGCCTTAATTTGTTTGGCATTCGTTTTAAAATCCACGTACAATCCCGCACTGTGTTGACCATTGCGCTTAACACCCAAAGGCAAATCGGTATACGCCAACGTATCCAAGCGAACAAATGATTCGTTGACGGGATGATAGACCACTGACTTCGGGGTTTGCGCCCAAGAAAGTGCAGTGATCAAGAAAAATAATAAAACTGCTTTTTGCATGTTGTCTTGTTTTTTAAAGGTTTCTTGCAAAGCAATCTCTTTCCTGTTACCCAAGCATTACCTAGGCGTTATGAAAAGACCAAGACTTCGTTGCGCCTACCTCCTGCTCTAGAAACAGGTTCATTGTGTTTCCTTTATCAAAAAACAGGCAAGTCCCCATAAAATAAAGAGGGATACGAAAACCGTATCCCTCCTCATTTTCTAGACAAAAAAGCCATTATCTCGTACAATTCGCCGACCAGATTTCACCGTCTTTTGTATAAGCGATGAACAAGGTACTCGCGTCTATTTTGATCAAATGTGCTTCATCTGAGCCAATATTAATCACGGTGTGATCGCCGTCTTTTTCAAATCGAACTCCTGTTAGGTTGGGAATGTCATCTGAAAAAATAAAATTATAATCTTTTCCCACCTTGACTACTTCCACTTTGCCGTCTTTGGCATCTATATGCGTTTCCCCTTTCGTATAGGTAATGTGCCCTTTGTACTTTCCAACAAAAAGATCGTTATCTACAGGATCATCGTCCTTACTACAGGCTAAGGATACAAAGGCAATTAAACTAGCTACGAATAGCATTTTTACCCCCGACATCACTGTTCGCATTACGCTGGTTTGCCCAGCTGTTTTTCTGGTGTTTTTTGTTTCTTTTCTCATCATACTATGTTTTTTAAGTTACTACTAGTAGAACAAAAACCATTCTTTTCTACCACAAAAACACAAATTTTAACAAAAAACACCCATTAATCACACGTACAGCGGCTTTTTAATTTTGATTCCCTCATTTATAGTGTAGAAAACATGTAGAAATCATCCACAATCCCCAAAATCGAGGTAAACTGCTATGATATGCCTGTCAATTGCTGTACCTTTGTATCTTAATATGACTAAATATGAGAGAATTTCCTTCTATTTTATTGTCTGAAGACGCGATAGCTACTGATACAGCGCTTGCTGTGATTCATTCCAATATATCTGTAGTCAATTACTTGCGCCATTCCGATGTGGGTGATGATGAATTACACCCTGATGCTTTTGCTAGTTATTGTGTGGATTACTATTACAATACAGTAAAAGAAGAAGGATTAGCTTCTTTTATCCACAAGACGAAATGGGATTTGGATCTAATTGAGATCATTCAATCAGGTTTACTGGCGATTAACGCGGTAGAGCACTTGGCTTATTTTGAAAAACAAATGCGACAAATGAAACTCTTCAGCAAAGTTAAGCTTGCTAAGTTCTTAGCAAATCCCCTTGAAAAAGGAAAGGAAATTGCGCAATTGCTAGAAGATTCCAACTTTCCGACAGAAGATTTGATCCTGCTAAATGCGAATTGGCTAAAACAACACCCAGATACACAAATCGTATCTCTTCCAACGATGCAAGCCTTACTTCTTGCCTTCTTAGAAGAAGAGCAGGAAGAAGAAATATAACGTCATTGGAATAAAAAAAGCGAAACGCATGTAGATGCGTTTCGCTTTTTTTAGGTTGTGCAAGTTTCATCTTGAAGATTTCATTGGATACTCAATTATTTCGTCTATACTCATCTGGCGTAGTGTGCACATATTTTTTAAAAAAGCGAGTGAAATAAGAGCTATCTTTAAAATTGAGTCGAAAGGCTATTTCACTAGCGGATAAGTTAGTCGAAATTAACAAGCGTTTACTCTCCAATAAAATGCGATCGCGAATTAAATCTCCTGCCGACTTTCCCCTCATCTTTCTGCAAATGCTATTGAGGTAGTTTGGTGTTACGACAAGATGCTTGGCATATTCTTTTGGAAATTTGTATTCGTAAAAGTGATTTTCAATTAGTTGCTCAAACTGATCAATGATGATATTGGAATTGACACTTTCATTTCTACATTCATTTTTTCGGTCCATTTTGCGTTTGCAAATAAAAAGTATCTCCAATAAATAAATGCGAATCAAATTGACATCTTTGTGTATTTCAATTTTTAATTCATGTAAAATACTTTGGATGGCGCTTTCTACACGATTACCGGAGAAATTGTTCTCCAAGATATTGTGCGTAGTGAAGCGATTAAAGAAGGAGAGTTCTTGTAGAAACAGGTGATTGGTAATGAATTTAGTAAGAAAAACAGATTTGAAGTTAATAATATATCCTTTAATACTCTTGCTAAAATTCCAATGGTGTTGATGAAAATTACTAACGAAACAAACATCGCCTTTTTTAACTTCAAAAGCTTCTAAGTCGGCATAGTAAACACCCTCCCCTTCTGTAATGTAGATTACCTTGAGAAAATCTTGTTTACTCAGCTCTTCAATGTAAGAGCTTCCCAGCTGTATCGCTTGTTCAATTTCCATGAGTATAAAATCATACTTATTTCCATAGCTATCAAACAACGCATAATGATCAAAAGGGTTATTTTTCATTTTAAAGCAATTTTTTACATAAATTTAAACAAAATATTTGTAATTGTAAACAAAATAATCACAAAACACATTGTTTTTAAGTTAAACAATATAATATAGCGTGATAAACATCACCCTAAAAGAGTCCAAATACAAGGCCACTGCATACAATCGACCTATAATCGACATGCAAGAAATGGCAAGCTGAACTGCCATAAAAAAACAATTCAGCTGTTCAAAGAAATAGAACAGCTGAATTTTTTCTTTTTAAAATAGATTTTTAAAAAGATTTTTGTCACGACTATTGGCTAATTTTGTTGTGATTATTACATTGCGATAATGATAAATTCACTGCGTCGATTGACTTGGTGTTCCGCTTCAGAACAACGGACACCGTTACTACAGTTATTGAGTAACTGGGTTTCGCCATAGCCACGTCCTGCTAAACGAGTCGCCTCAATGCCTTGCTGTTCCATCCATTGGATTGTAGCTTTGACACGACGATCGGATAAACTTAAATTATACTTGTCATTTCCTCTACTGTCTGTATGTGAGCGCACATCAATTTTCATCGTTGGATATTCGCGCATTACTTCAACAATCTTCATCAGCTCTATGGCTGCGTCTTGTCGGATGATCGCTTTATCGAAGTCAAAATAAATGGGCTGTAGTTGTAGGCGTTTAAATAGATCATCATTTACCTGTAGCGGTCTTTCTGTGCGTTCTAATCCGATATCTACCGTTTTAGTTGCAGTTTGTTCTTTGATGGTAAACGCGAGCTCTACGGTATTGTATTTTTCTTTTTCTGCTTTAATGCGGTACTTCATCCCACAAGCCAAACCTGTAATTTGGTATTCTCCTTTGCTATTGGTGCGCAGGGTATCGCTTTTTTGATACAGTGCATCAGAGAAAACAATACGCGCATCAGCTAAAATTTCATTGGTATCTAAGTCATACACTTTTCCTTGAATGGCTTGATTACACTGTTTTTCTGCCAATAGATAAATATCATCCGCTCCTTTACCTCCTGTGCGATTAGAGCTAACAAAGCCTTTTTTCTCTTTCGGATCAAAGTAGAAGGCAAAATCATCCATGCTACTGTTGATGGGTTCTCCCATATTGATGACTGGACCAAAGCTTCCGTTAGGATACAATTGTGCAACAAACACATCCATTCCACCTAATCCCGGATGCCCATCAGAAGCAAAGTACAACTTATTCTCTGCAGAAATAAAAGGAAAACTCTCACGTCCTTCTGTATTGATGCCTTTGCCTAAATTTTCTACGGGACCATATCCTCCATTGGGATAAAGTGCAACGCGAAATAAATCAGACTGACCAAAGGTTCCCTTTCGATCTGAAGCGAAGTACAACCATTTTTCATCAGGCGTTAAAGCCGGATGGGCAGTATTGAAATTATCCGAATTAAACGGTAATTCCTCTACTTGTCCCCACAACCCATCCGTTTGCTTTACAGCCTTATATATCTTTAGAGAAGAATTATGTGCTTTATTTTGCTTGCTCTTTCCACTGGGTTTACTGTTATTACGCGTAAAGAACATGGTTTTTCCATCGCTTGTAAAAACGGCTGTGGCATCATTTACCTCGTGGTTTTCTGCCATAGGAAGTAGTTCTGGTGTGGCTACTCCATTTTTATCAACTACAGCCGTATATAAACGCGTGTAGCGTTCATTGGTCCAGGAGTGAATTTTATTTTTGCTTTCGTGTGGCGTTTCACGTGCAGAAGTAAAGACCAGTTGATTGCCAAGTATGGCTCCTCCATAATCAGAATAGGGGCTACTGATATTGAGCAGTCGAATATCGTATCGATTGGAGTGATTGTCAATATGCGCCAAGTACTCGCGATTCTTATTATACTCTTCTACGCGTATATCTTCCTTTTCCAACAGCGCAAACTGATTCATCAATTCTTGTGCTTTTTCGTAGTTTTGAACAGCTCTAAGCGTCTGACTGTAACGATAGTAGTATTCCGAAGGCAATTGTCCAAGATTCTTATTCTCATAACTGCCCTCAAAAAGCTCGGTATACCATTTATTTGCCTCTACTAATTTGCCATTAAAATAGTAGGCATCGGCTAAATTTTGTAGGATAGAACCGTTGACATAACCATTAGCGGCCATGCGTTCATAGATTTCAATTGCATTGACATAGGCCGTTCGATCGAAGCTCTTATCAGCCTGTTTTTCTTGTTTAATCTGACTGTATCCGATACTACCTATACTAAGCGTTAGGGTTAGTATTCCTATTTGTATCCATTGTTTTATCATAATAAGCGCTTTTAGAAGAACCTCGGCGCAGCAACGCGCTTGAAGCCATTAAACAAACTAAAACGCAGAAATATTTCGTGTGATCCTGAATTATAACGGGCCAACTTACTTGTTTCTGCATCATAACTATATCCGACAAAAATACTTTCTGACACTTGAAAACCAACCATTCCACTAACAGATGCATCCCAACGATAGGCTGCTCCCACAGTAAACTTATCTACAAACATAAAGTTTGCTGAAACATCAACTTGTAGAGGAGAACCTTGTTCCATTTTGATCATAGTGGCGGGTTTAAATTTTAAACTGGGATTCAGCTCAAATACATATCCTCCTGTTAAATATAAATGCATTTTTTGACGAAGGGTTTGTACATCATTGTCATCATAACGCGTTCTAGTCAGCAAATTAGGCGCGGATAATCCCACATAAGCTTTGTCTGAGTACAAGAACAATCCAGCACCAATATTTGGGGTAAATTCATTCTTTATATCCTCCTCTGCCACTGGATCTGTTGGATTGTAAATGTGTAATTTGCTGTAATTTACATCTAATAAATTGGCTGACCCTTTTAATCCAAACGCCAACTTATAGTTGTAGTTCAAATCAATAGCATAGGATAAATCAACGGATAGCGTATTGTCATCCATCACCCCTAAGTGGTCATTGGTAAAGTTAACTCCTAAGCCTAATCCCGATTCCCCTAGCGGTGTATTCATGGAAATAGTAGCTGTTTTAGGAGCTCCTTCCAAGCCTACCCATTGGGTGCGATAAAGTCCAAAAATATTGAGCCCTTCTCTACTCCCTGCATAAGCGGGATTTATATTAGAATGGTTATACATATACTGCGTGTACTGCGGATCTTGTTGACCATACGTTTGCGTAGTACAAAACAAACCTATCCCACCAAGAACGATCATTTTTATTGTGTTTCTTACTTTCATTTTCTTGTGGTTTAATTGGTCTCTAAATGTAAATTAGCCGCTTTCTTAATCATTCGACTACCGTTAGCATCTGTGTATTCATAGGTAACGATATAGTAATAAGTTCCACTTGGTAATTTTTTCTTTTTATCTACTGTGATTTTACCATCAGAATAACCTGTAAATACATTGCTACTTCCGTCCCCATTCGGATCATATCCCGTAGTTTCGTATACTTTTACTCCCCAACGGTTGTAAACTTCAACGCGATTATTTGGGTATTTTCGAATGTTGTCAATGATGAAATAATCGTTTTTACCATCGCCATCTGGTGTAACCAAATTATAGATCACGACATCTCCATCATGAATCCAATCTTCTTTCACTGTTGCAAGGGTGAAGTAACCAAAGTCTTTTATAGTCGTTGGCGTTGTCACCGTTCGCGTAGACATGTCGACTACTCCTCCTTCGTCAACCCAAAGTTGTTGTTTGTCATCCCAGCGAACAATATGCAATTCTCCTTCTGGGTCTTTTACCAAATCTGGCGGTGTGGTACGATCATCCCAAGTAAGGCTCAAAATCACCGTTTCCGACCCTTTTAGTTTTGCATCTAACTTCCAATATTCTTTATCATTGACTTGCTTGATCACCCCCGTTGTATTTTTGCGCGTAGCAAAAAACGCCTCATCTTTTACTCGATATTGTGCCACAATGGCATCTTTTATGTCTTTCGGTGCACTGATAATCGCTGGACGAAAAAGGGCCTCATCCCCGATGGGATACTCAAAATGTTCTTTTCCTATTTTTTCCACCATTCCTTCAGCATGAGACTGATCGCTAACATTCATCGTTTTAGCACCCTGTTGAAAACTCAACATCCCCACTGATGATTGGTGAATCGGATCAATCGTTTCGTCTATTCGTATAATTCCATCTTGAAAATCTAGTGTTCCAAAAACGCCTATATTATTTTTTAGATCGAAAGCCAAAATAGGTGTCGAATTATTCAATTCTACATCGAAAAAATCGGAAAGCGCTTGGCCACTGATCAACTGCTTACCTTCTTCTTTTCCCAAACGTGTAAAAATTGCCTTACTCGTTTTTCGATGACTTGTAAAGGAATAAAAACCGTCATTGTTAAAATTTCGAAAATAATAGACGGTTCCATCATTAATCAATTCAGCACTTTCTGTATTGGTAAAATCAAAGTGAGTCGATACAATTTCATTGGGAGAAACGAACATGACTCCTGTGTTTGCAAGTACTTGTTGTCCTGTATCTTGCGCTTGTCCAATAAATCCAGAAAGACCAATAACGAGGCATATAGTATAATGTGTATGTTTCATTTTTCTAATTTTTTTAACCTGTAAATTAATCATTTTATTTGATTTTTGGAATTTTAATTTACTTTCCAAAAGGACCATTCTGTGCCATTAAAAACACACAACATTTTGGATTCCGTATCAAATGCCATCGTTCCTGCTTTTGGACTTAAAATATTCAGGTGCGGACTTTCCATTTTAGGCAAGACCATTGCTTTTGTAGTTGATTCTAAAACTAATACACCTGATGCGGTTGATGTACGACTTCCTATAACGGTTGGTTTTGCCTCTGCATTTTCACCAAAGGCTTGTTGAATACTCAAATCCACATTTCCTGTATTAATGGATAGATCCACCCAAGTGGCCTCTGTTCCTGCTTTGTAGTACTTTACTTTTTTATCGTTAGAGTCAAAGATCAATGTTCCTCCAACAGGTGCAGTAACATCTGATTCTTTGGTCACCCAAGGTAAAATAATTCCTCTATTTTCATTGGCTTTAAAGTCTAGGATAACATCCGTTCCTTCCACTGTTTTTTTTCCTATTGACGTCTGTCCTACAGCTGAAAAAATACCAAAGCACGAAAATACGGTGAGGAAAATAAAGTGTTTATATCTCATATTTGTCATAGCAATTTTAATTTAGTTTAGTGGAAAAAAGCGTTGGTTATTGCCTCTTCTTTTTTCCACTTTGATTAACTATTCATCCACACATCCTTGATCTAAACAGCCCCATTGGGTTCCGTTATACATCTTCAGACAGTTTATTGTTGTATCGTAAACAAGCATTCCTTCAATTGGGCTCAATCTTTCAATTTGCGCTGTTGTTAAGCGCGTGATTACCAATCCTTTTGTTTTTGATTCTAATACAACAAACGCATTTCCGCGATTTGGTATCCATGTTTTATCTGGTCGTTGTAGTGTTGTTACAGCCAAATAACCTGTTGAATCCAAGATATCTCCTCCATCTCCTTCTACAGGATCGTAGTAACAAACGGTACAGTATTCAACCTCTAATGATCCGTACACTTCTGATGTTGTTGCGTTCAAACACAAATCATCTGATTCATTCAACAATTCAAAATCAATGTACAAAGCGGTTTCTTTCTGTCCGAGTGCAGGATTTGACGGATCTATATCTTCCATTACAATTCCAGCTTGATTTGGTGCTTTTACTTTAAACGTAAGGGTATGTTCACCTGGAGGTAATACAAACTCTTCAATAATCAAACTACCTACCTCTGACGTATCCACAATAACGGAACCACCAAAGTTAAGAGAGGCTGATGTCAGGGAATTATTTACGTACGTAAACTCTTCATTGTAATTAAACTCAGCCATCATATCGCTAATAGTAAACGCATTAGGATTCTTTACTTTAACTGATACTGTAACCACATCGTTTTCAACATAACATCCTTTATCTGTGAGAGCACTTACCACTTCAACTGGTAAAGGTCTTTCTGTTGGATCACCTGTTGCTAAGGTTCTCGTCGGTTCACAACCCGTTGATAAACGATCACAACTTAATAGTTCTACTGTTCGAGGTGGGCCATCCACTGGTTGATAAGATAATTTACCGCGATTTTCATAAACTCCTTCTACAGCATCCAAATCAAAAATAGCTTTTGCTCTGAACGTTAGCGTGGAAGTTCCTGGCACCTCTAGGTTGTCGATTTTCAAGGTACTTCCCTGTGCATAATTATTAATTGTTGCCTCTGTTACTGCTGAATCATCAATAGATAAAGATTCTCCTACCCATTTCATTCCCGCTGGTAAAACATCGGAGAAGTTCACTTTATAAGGTGCACAATTCACGTTTGAAATGCGGAACGTATACGTAGCCTCTTCACATAGTAACATTTCTGGTGGGCCTTGTTTCGTAAAGATTAGTCCTTCTTCATTTGGTTCTGGCGCAGGTGGTAGACAATAAAAATCCATTGGTCCAATACCCATACGCATATTACCTGCTCCGGCTCTTCCTGTAAAGGTGTGTACAACATAGATTTTCTCTACAGGTACATCAAACTCCACATACATTCTACCTTTTGGTGAGGCATAACCAGAGGACTTATTTCCTTTTGCCACATCTCCATCAATGCGATAAGTCGGTTTGGCATGAACATAACTCAAATTAGGCTGGACAATTCCACTTCCACAAACACCGTAGACTTCAATATTGGAGAATCGATTTCCATATCGATCTACTTCAAATATTTCGAATGTACTAGCTGCTGCTTTTAACGATCCATTTTGTTTGAGGGTAACCTCTGTAACCATTTTTTTATCCCCTGTTCCTCTACGTCTGTATTCTCTCAAGGAGCGATAGGTAGAAGGACGAGGGTAACGGCTTCTCAAGGATGAAGGTGATTCTACACTCACTTTTACATCAGCAGTAAAGCCATCTCCTAAATTGAATACTTGTGCTGTAGCCCCTTTTGCCCAACTATTTTTAGTAAATTCCAATCGTTTTACGCCTTGAAAATCACAAGATTCACAAATTCCAGGTAAGGCTTTTGCTGCAAAAGTAAAATAGGTATAACGATCTTTAGGGAATTTATAATTTGCCTGATGTCCATCGTAGATAAAGTCCATTGGAATTACTTGATCCCAATTATTGGCCATAATTTTTGTTGGTGAATCAGCAACTAATAGGAATACTTGCCAGTTTGGACCATTGTAAGGGAAATTGGAATCAGCAGCACGAACTAGAATACTTTGATCAAAGTCTGTGTTTTCAACCATCCAAATTCTTCCACTTATTTTTGAATCTAGCTCTCCACAAATTTGTTGGTTTCCTGCGAATGAAAATCGAGATAAAGAAGCATTATTATGTCCCCAAGTGATGGCAGTCTTATCTTTGATAATTACTCCTAAAGCAGGATCACTTCCCAATTTAGTTCCCACCCCCATATGTACTATAGATCCGATATCAGTTGATTTTGCTTGGTAGTTGTACAAATCCGCATCATCATCTCGTACGACCGAAGCTACATTATGGTGGAAGTTACTGTTCGCAGCACTATTTCCATTCCAAATGGATGTATTATTAGACAGGAGATAGTTAAAATTTTGAGCCCCTGGATTCCCTAATTTAATCGTAATTGCATATTTAATTCCCAAGTATGAGTTGATTCTCGACTTTTCGTTTGCAGTTAAGACTCCTTCATATAAAATTACTTCTGGCATTACCCCTTGTAAAGTATAAGTCTTGGATGAACTTCCTAAACCTAACATACCGGGTCCATTCATCAATACGTTATTGTATCTATGCGACACAGTCTCTGAATGTCCCCCATCGAACTCAAAAGTTACGGAGTTCCCCACATTCCAATGATATCCTGCAATAGTCGTAGCGCCTGTATTAAACAATCGACTTGGACTATTACTCAAACCTGTTGATCCAATGCGGCCTAATCCATCAATATTATTTGCACTTCCTCTATACACCCCAAAAGAAGGTCTTCTTGCGTTTGTTGCGATTGTTTGCTGACCAAAACCAATAAAATAGGATCGTGTAGAACTTTCAAAGTTATGATTCACTACAGCATAGAAAGCGACATCATTGGGTACTGCTTTTGACATAGCAGCTTTATCAGTGATCATATAATCTTCCCATTTTCTAAAGTAAGGTGTTGGGTGGAAGTTTGTTCGCTCTTCATATTCCAAATACAACGGTGCAGAGCCATTTGCTCCTCTTTTTCTATACGTCGTTCCCATACCTGAGTGGTCTACCCAGTTTACCACCTCTCCTCTACTATCAAGAGTCAACGTATTTTTCTTCGACGCATTCAACCACATTCTCAATCCATTACTTACCCCACCTGGCGCAACAAATTCAGAGGTAAAACCGATGTAATCTCCATCGTTGATAACCACATCTTTCGCTACTCCATCCACTACTTTATAAATGCGCGATTGGCTTGGTGGAAAATTGGGATTCGTACTCACTAATAACCACGTTCCTATTCCAATCCTTGCATTAACAGTGAAAGAAGATTGACCAGTTGCTTTGGCTCTTAATTTATAATTAAATAAAGTCGTTAATTTTTCTTGTTTCACCACTCCAGTTACTGGATCTGTATGGACTTGCAACGTATAGTTCATAAAATTCGTTCCAGTTGTATAACTATACGAGGTACTTCCATCCATTCCATTTCCACCGAACATCAGTGCATTTTTATCAGGAAATGTAGCGGAGTTTTCCGCATTAACTTCATGAAAATCACCCAACGAAATAGATAAAGCAGGATTGTCTGTACTCATGGCTTGTTTCTGATACAATCCACTGCTATCATCTCTAGCAATTCCGAAAATATCAGTATTATATTCTGTATAGCCTGGTAGAATTCCACTGTAAACTAACGTTCCATTAGACAACACATAATTTTGTGTCGAATTTAGACTGACTCCATACTTAATGGCTAGATGGGTGTTAATTTTTATTAATTCATCGTTTGTTAAAAACACACCAGAAGAACCTGCAGGTTTTGATAAAACAATGACTTCCATAATCTCTCCATAGTAGTTATCCGTACGTGATGTTCCATCTGAAGTATTTCCAATTACACTTTTACGTGCTGTACCATACATTGTACGGCCTGTCATTGTTGTTGTACTTGCCAATCCGTTAAGGTATTGTCGTTGGTTGGTTCCCGTCTTATTAGGCATCATCGCTACTCCAATTCCATAGCCGTTCGTTTGGGTATGAAAAAGATTTGCGCTACCTCGTGTTCTATGCCATAATTTAGTTGCATTGGACCCCGTTCCTCCAATCCAACCATAATTATCCCCACCACCACTGGCTAGGGTAAAAACAGTTGCATTATTTGATGATCCTGTATAAGCATCATTATCTAAACGAGAAACCCAAATAACAAAATACGAACGATTCCCATCCACTTGAAAATTGGTAAGTGATTCTAATTTTCTTCTTTCATTAGTCTCATCCGTAGCATCTTCATCCTTATAGAATTCAACAGAACCATGAAAGTTCATCGCTGATTTAATATAACGAGGATAAGACCCTGTTGTATTACCAAAATGCCTCGTATTACCTGATTTATCCATCCAAGCTGTAACATTAGCTCCATCAGCGATGGTAGCTGTTGAGCCCAACACTTCATCAGCAGATAACCAATATTCTATGTTTACTCCTGTAACTCCTCCTGGTGTTTGCCCTATAACCAACATAGCGCTCAGGAAAAATACTAGTATATATAATTTTCTCATATAGCTGTTCCATTTAATTCTTCCTGAAAATTGCTTTTCAGGAAGAAGTTAATTACTCTAGTTGATTATTTTTTTTCGATCAATTTTTCTATAAGCTCTAAGCGTTTTGCAACTGCTTCTTGTTCTTTTTTCAACTGATCAATTTGTTCTTGTTGCTCAATTGTATGTAAGAACAATTCTTCTACTTTTTCTAATAATTCAACAGATAAATTAGTTAAGTCAAAACCATAGCCTCCCTCATTTTGGCGTAAATCACTAATTGGAGTTACCCCTGGCAAGTGATGGTTCTCTTTTACAAATCGAGCTATATCCGTTAACGTATTAAACTCGTACGTCAATTTGATATCTGAGCTTCCTGTAAAATATTTCTCAAACACATAATCCGCATATACTGAGTTGGTGGTGAAGAATTTACCTGTTGTCACTACATCTCCTGCCACAAATAATTTTGCCGTTGGGTCTGTAGCTGGAATCTGACTTGCTCCAATCGCTACTGTACCCGTTTGGTAAATGTTTTGTGTATTCAACGTTGCAACTGTAGTTGATCCTTGTACCAACCATGGCGAAGCAGCTACTGTCGATTTATCTGCCCAACCTGGAACATTACTAGCGTTTGTTACCAATACTTGATTTGGTGCTGGAGAATCGGCAATATCTTCTGGAAGTATTGTTCCATCTTTGATATGTGTCGATGTTACTCCTCCATCTGCCACTTTAATACTTGCTTCTTTTAATAAAGTCGCAGGGCCATCTGTTACTGTAATTGATGTATCAGATTTCAACTCTTTACCAGATATAACCTTAGTTACATCAACATCTGGTGTGCCTGGTACCCAAGAAGTTCCATCAAACACCAAGGCTTGTCCATCTGTAACTGTTGTGGCAACAACTGGATTTCCTTGAATTTTAGATAAAATTGTTGCTCCTGTTGCTCCCGTTACATCTCCAGCTAAGGTTGCTCCACCTAAATCAACTTCTTCTTTCGTTCCGTCATCTTTGATGTAATAATATTTGTTATTCGTTACATCGTAGTACACGTTTCCGTATTTATCTTTTAACTGATTAATTACTTCTGTAATAAACGCTGTGTTACCCGCAATTTCTTTTGCGTCTAGCTGTACTTTGTTTCCATCAGAATCTGTTACCGTCAACATATCGCCATCCAACGTAAAGCTAGTGTTGGTGGTATTGATGGAAGACCAATCAATTTCTTCCTGATTTCCATCGTCTTTGATGTAGTAGAACTTGCTATCCGATGTGTTATAGTATACGTTTCCGTACTTGCCTTTCAGCTT
>JASLHL010000161.1 GCA_030152225.1 Flavobacterium sp.
AAGCCATAGCACAAGCCTTTTACGGAAGAAACGCCAATGCGCAATCCCGTATAAGATCCAGGACCTTGACTCACAGCAATAGCGGCTAAATCTTTCATGCTAAAACCGTTTTCTTTTAACAGCTCCTCCATAAATACATGCAATTTTTCTGCATGTGAAAAGTGCTCTTCTGCTATCTCTCTAACACCTACTGGTGTGCCGTCTACAGACAAAGAGACTGAACAATTTTTCGTTGCCGTCTCTATATTCAATAGTACAATCATTCTTTTGTTTCTTCTTTCTTTATTTTATCGTTGTGCTTCAGCGTTTTACTTACTGTTGAATAAGGACCTGTAATAATGACATCTCCTTTTTTCAAACCTTGCACAATTTCAATATTCTTATCGTCTTGAATTCCCGTTTTTACAAAGCGTAACTTCGCAACTCCATTGGAGTCAACAAATACCGCTTCTTTCATTACCTCACTGGCTTGTACAACTTGATCATTGGTCGTTCCTGAAAGCGTATCACCTGGCGTTCGCATGACCAAGGCACTAATTGGTGCAGCAATCACATTATTCTTTTGATTGGTCATAATATCCACTGCTGCCGTCATTCCAGGTCTAAATGGCGAATAATCTTCTAATTTCCCATCGAGCAGATCTTCATACGATTCGCGTAAAATTTTGATTTTCACCTTGAACGTCGTCACCTGATCTGCGGATAAGGTTTGATTGGAAGCCGAATTGGAAATACTCGTTACCACACCTTTAAATTCTTTTTTCAAAAACGCATCGACATTGATATTCGTTTGATCCCCTACTTTAACTTTAACAATATCATTTTCGTTTATATTTACTTCCACCTCCATGCTGTTCAAATTCGCCACGCGCAACAATTCGGTTCCCGCCATTTGTTGCGTTCCGAGTACGCGTTCTCCAAGTTCGACATCAACACGAGAAATTGTTCCCGAACTTGGGGCATAAATAGTGGTTTTTAGCAAGTTTACTTTTGCTTCTTCCACCGCTGCTCGAGAACTTTCTACGTTGTAATAAGCCGAATTCTTATTGGCTTTTGCCACTTCATAAGAACGCACGACTTGATCCCATTCAGACCCTGAAATAACACCTTTATCAAAAAGAGTTTTATTTCGCGCATACGAAGCTTTCGTTTCTCTCAGCTGAGCTTCTGCTTGTTCTAAACCAGCTTTACTCGTAGACAACATCGCCACCATGCGATCCAAATTAGACTCGTACAAATTGGGATTAATCACCACGAGTAAATCTCCCTTGTTGACTACCTGTCCTTCTTTGACTGGCAAATTTATAATTTCTCCAGATACTTCTGGTGTTATTTTAATCTCAATTTCAGGTTGAATTTTTCCCGTACCCGAAACGGTTTCAACTAAGTTAAGTTGACCAACAGTTGCCAATTCAACTACGGTAGCTTCCTCCTTACCTGAAAAGAATTTCAGCACAAGCAAGAGCACAACAACAAGAGCTAAAACGATAAATATGTATTTCTTTTTCATAACTTAATTACTTTTAAACAACGGTACGCCAAAGTAGTATTCTAAAATTCTATTTTTAAAAATGTAATCGTATTTTGCTTTGAGCAAATTAGATTGTGCCGTTACATATAAATTTTGATTCTGATTTAATTCAAAGATATTGATCAGGCCCACAGCATAACGCTCTCTCGCGTATTCCAAGGATTTCTCTCTCGACTCCAAGGTTACCACACTGGCTTCATACGATTGAAAAGAGCTCTTCGTATCTGTATAAGCTTTGAAAACTAGCTGTTCTAATTTGAGTTCTTCGGCTTCTTTTTCGTACTGTACTTGTTCTAGAGCTAACTGATTCAGTTTTACCGTTTTTCTCGCTTTCATTCCATTGAAAATTGGGATCGTTAAACTCAAGCCAAAGGTTGAATTTTTATTGTGATCCAATTGGGTAAAAAATGACTCAGGACCTCCATATACGCTCATTTGTCCTTCGCGTAGCACACGTTGTCCCGATCCTTCTACAAACCCCACTTGATCCAGTTGTCCCGTTGCTGCACTACCTACAATTCGATCTTGATATCGCACATTCGAACCAAAATTGTAAAAACCAGTCAACGTAGGATAGTAGGCTCCTTTGCTGATTTGCACATTTTTTTCGGCTAAAGCCACATTAACTTCTGCTGTTTTGATATTGGTCAACGATTCAAAAGCACGCAAGGCAATATCTTCTGGCGCATACATCATCAGTTCTGATTCCGTGATCTGATAGTCCGAATCCACTACATCAAATTTTTCATACTCGCGAATTTGCAGCAATTGTGCTAGATTGAGTTTAGCAATGATTAGTTCATTTTCGGCACTAATCAAACGTTGAGTAGAAGAAGCTACAGTTGCTTTAACATCCAACAAATCACCTGCTGGTACTACTCCTGCGGTAACTAAGACTTGTACGCGGGTTTCTTCGGATTTATCATAAGCTAATTGAACTTCATTGGTATGGACCAACTCTTTATTGAAGATAATCTGCAAGTAGGAATTAATTACAGATAGGGCGATATCTTCTTTGACCTTTTGGATGCTGTAAATAGATGCTAGGTGTTCTAATCGAGCTTTGGCGAGTTTCTTTTGCTTTTGTAAACCGTCAATAATATCAATACCAACACTAAGCCCTACAGTAGATTCTTGAAGGGTGCGTTGTCCTATAATCCCAGTTTGTACATCGGGTTGATCAATCAATGTCCATGAGTGATTTCCATTTGCACTGACTACTGGAAGAAAATCGTATTTCGCCAAGTCCAAATTAACGCTTTTGTTTTGTTCGTTAATTTCGATTTGCTTTACGCTAATATTGTGTTCAATAGCGTGTTGAATACAGGCATCTAACGTCCATTTTTTATCCTGTGCCCCGACAGACAGGGTCAGCATAAAAACCAAAAACGAGCCGTAAATTTGTATTGAATTCATTGCAACTTAATTATCTAAACAATAAGACGTGTAGTTGATTGTATTGTTACATTAAAGGTAATAAAAAAACCGCCTGTTTAGGCGGTTTACTATCTCGAATCCTATTCGCTCTTTTTCTTTTTGTAAATTTTATAACTAAAATACAAGGCGAATCCAACGAGTAAATAGGGGAAAATCATCAAGTATACGATACCGTTATTCACGGCTTCGGCTTTTACTCCGCCATCCTCTGTTTCAAGGACCGCTCTACACATGGCACATTGTGCTGTTGCAGTTGGAACGGAAAAAAGCATAAAAAATGCGAGTACTAATCCAATCTTTTTCATAGCCATTAATTTACATAATAAGGAGAAATCATCAAATATACGATCACGCCTGTTACCGCTACATACAACCACATCGGGTAAGTAATACGCGCCAATTTTTTATGGCGTTGGTATGACCCGGATATACCACGTACAAACGTAACAAGCACAAAGGGAATAATAATAATTGACAACAAGATGTGGCTGATCAAGATAAAGAAATACGCATAGCGCATAAATCCTTCTCCACCATATTTAGTTTCGATAGATGTCATGTGGTAGGCAACGTACATCGCTAAGAAAGCAATAGAACACGCGATACACAATTTAATTAAACGCTCGTGTAACGCTTTATTTCCTTTTTTGATAGCTGCTACCGCCCAAACCAACAAAACAGCTGTAATTCCATTAATTGTGGCATAAATAGGGGGTAAAAAACTCAATGGCTTAACATCATAGCCTAACTTTTGCAAATTAACTCCAAACAAAATGGCAACTACAATGGGGATTGCAATGGATAAGATCCAAATCCACTTCGTGTACTTCTGCTCTAATTCTTTGTAATTTTCCATGTCTTACTCTGCTAACAATAATTTTATATCTTCTTTAATCCACTGTACTCCCTCATCTGTTGTTCCATCATAGTACAAAATTGGGTTACCATATTGATCGGCTCTACAGCGAATATTTCCTTCTTTATCGATTAAGGCAAATAGTCCAGAATGTTCAAATCCTCCTGGTGCTTCGGGATTAACTCCCGTGTACAGGTTAAATTTAGCTGCTAAATCATAAATGTATTTAGCATCGCCTGTCAGCATATTCCAGTGGGGAATTTTCACACCTAATTCCGCTCCATGCGCTTTTAACGCTTCAACAGTATCGTTCTTAGGATCTATGGTGATAGATGCAATTCCAAAATCCATATGTGGGCGGAAAGCATCTTGCAACTTCAACATATTCTGATTCATGATTGGGCAGATCGTTGGGCAATTGGCAAAGAAAAACTCTACCACATACACTTTCCCCTTATAACTAGCATTGTTAATCGTTTTATTATCTTGATTGACCAGCTCAAAACTAGGTGCTTGTCCAATCACGACTAAATCAGATTTTTCAAATTTTTGAATGATTTTAGGCACGGCCCATATACCGAAAACCAGGACAACTAAAGAAATCCATATATACGATTTATCTTTCATCTCTACTTCTCATTATTAATGCGTTTATACTGTTTTAATGCCAAGCGGTATTCTGCTAGCACCACCTTGACATCATCCATCATATCATTGTGCAATTCTGCTGCTGAAATCGTCGAATACCCTTCTTTGTACTCTATTTCACCGGCTTTATTTTTCCCTTTTCGACCGCGCAGGTTTCTGTCTTTATCGATGATATACACATTGATACTCGCCAAATCGCCATCGAGCTTACCTACAACGCCTAAACTATTGTAGAAAGCTTGAATTTCTTTGGGTTCTAAGAATAGATAATTCCAGTTAGACATATCTGAGATCGGACTTAAATCATCTACGACTTTTTTGGCTTCGGCTTCTGATCCTTTGGGCAACACCATCACCAATTGAAAATCGTCAAAATCTTTATAGCGGTTGTAGATTTTTTGATTGAGATTGAAGGCGTCTCCACGATCACGGTAGAGATGTCCGCCTGGGAATCCCAGCACGGTAATTCGTCCTTCTAAAACGGGTTGCTTACCTAGGGAAGTTTCACCTATAGGCAATTCGTTTACGTTTTCGCTGATGATTGGCAATCGTTGAAATTGATTAACACCGGTAGCGAAAAAAAGGTATGCACAGATCGGCATGACAAAGAGCAAAACGAGTATGATATATTTTTTCACTTTACAATAAATTAAATAGCTAGACAAAAATAAAAAAAGGCGGTTAATAAACCGCCTTTTAAATTATAATAACTTATTAAAATATCCACTTATATTGTGCGTTGTGGAATACTTCATATACGTAATTTCCTTCAATTAAAACCAACGTAATTAAATAAACACATAAGAAGCTTAAAACTCCTGCTACGGTCCATCTAAATGCTTTTTTCTCACCTTCTAAGTGCATAAATGCCCACATAATGTAGTACGCTTTCCAAATTGTTAAAATAATGAAGATATAATTTAACAAACTCAATCCAAAGATGTGAACGTGGTGAACGCTTTCTGGTTTAAAAATCCCTAGAACAACCTCTACGATTGTGATAGCGGACAAGATAAAGAATACTGTCCAGATTCTCTTTGCGTTTGAGTGATGTGCTGTTGCTTCTGCTGCCATATCAAATATTATTTTATAACATTAAACTAAATAGAAGAATGTAAATACGAACACCCATACTAAATCTACGAAGTGCCAATATAATCCTCCTTTTTCAACCATTTCGTATGATCCTCTTCTGTCATATGTTCCCAATAATACATTAAAGAAAATAATGATATTGATTAAGATACCTGTACATACGTGGAATCCGTGGAAACCAGTAATAAAGAAGAAGAAATCTGCGAATGTTTTATGTCCGTATTCGTTGCGGATCAAGTTTGCTCCTTCAACAACTAATACTGCATCTTTCAAACGCTCAACAGAAGCTTCTCTTGTAAGAATCTCTTTGTGTTTCGCATCTGTTGTTTTTTGTGTACGGATTCTAATATTTGGATTTGCATCAAAACCAGCTTGAACTTCAGCTAACGAATACGTTGATTGGCTAGGTCCATTTACGAACCAAGTTGCTTTTGCTCTTGTTAAGGTAGCTTCTCCTCTATTTGGATCTACTACTGCAAAATCAGCTAATGCAATTTGTTTTCCGTCTTCTCCTACGAATTGTAAGATTGATCCTCCTCTAGTTTCTACAGCTCCATATGTTCCTGTGATAAAGTTTTTCCACTCCCAAGCTTGTGATCCAACGAACACTAAACCACCTAAGATTGTTAAAAACATATACGTTGCCACCTTTTTTCTCTTCATTTGGTGACCAGCATCAACGGCTAATACCATAGTTACTGATGAGAAAATAAGAATGAAGGTCATTAAGGCCACATAGTACATTGGTGCATCTACACCATGTAAGAAAGGAAAGTGATTAAACACCTCGTCTGCAATCGGCCAAGTATCCACAAACTTGTATCTTGTAAAACCGTATCCTACAAGGAATCCACAAAATGTTAATGAATCTGATAATATGAAGTACCACATCATCATTTTACCGTAGCTTAC
>JASLHL010000166.1 GCA_030152225.1 Flavobacterium sp.
GATACAACAACGTTTTTGAATTCGTGGTTAATTTTAACTACTTTGAATTCCATTGTTTTGTTTACGTATTGATCGTAATCACGGATTGGCTTAACATCGATTTGAGAACCTGGTAAGAATGCTTCGATTCCGAATACGTCAACGATCATACCACCTTTAGTTCTACATTTTACGAAACCATTAACGATTTCTCCTGACTCATGAGCAGCAATAACTCTATCCCAAGCTTTGATTGTACGAGCTTTTCTGTGAGATAAAACTAATTGTCCGTATTTATCTTCTCTTACGTCGATTAATACTTCAACTTTATCACCTACTTTTAAGTTCGGGTTGTAACGGAATTCGTTTAATGAAATAACACCTTCAGACTTAGCATTGATATCTACAATCGCGTCTCTGTCAGTGATTCTCACTACAACTCCCTCAACTACTTCCTCGTCGTCTGTAGAAATAAAAGTTTTGTCTACTAAGCTTTCAAATTCTTTTAATTGATTTGCATCAACTGCATCGATACCATTTTCATAGTTATCCCAATTAAAGTCTTTTAAAAATTCTTCCTGTGTTTTGATGTTTTCAGACATGTGCTGATAATAAATTTGTATTCTGTTTTATCTCGTTTCTTTATACAGCAATAAGGAACAGAAGTGGTTTTACATTTATAACTGTTTGACTTTTAGTGAAACAACGCTGATCTAAAAGCTGTGCAAAAGTACAACAATTTTTAAATGTAAAAAATATATTTACAGTATTTTTTATATCAAATAACTCAACTCTAAAGTATTAGAAACAAAAAAAAAGCTAACGAAATGATCCGTTAGCTTTAAACAATTTTATAATAATGAAAAAAGAATTAATTACTCATATGGAGTTGTTCTTTGTCTTGGGCGTCCATTCGACGCTTTTTTTGAAATCCTTTAAAAATTTTATTGTCTTTGTAAAGATCCCAATTCATTAACCCAACACTCAATAAAACAACTACTAAACCACCTATTTGTAGACTTGTAATAATATCATCCGTAAAGAAGTAACTTAAGGCTACTGCAACCACAGGGTTTACATAGGCATATGTACTCACTTCTGTTACGGGTCTGTTCTGAATCAACCAAATATAAGATCCAAAAGCTAAGATCGATCCAAATGTTATTAAATACACCAAAGAGAACCATCCTGAAGCTGTAATTTCATAGATATCAAATTGAGCATATTCGCCGTTTAACAACGCTACGATTGTAAATAAAACCCCAGCGGTAATCATCTGCCATGATGTTTTAACCATCACGTGTAAATCTTCTCCTTGATCCTCATTTTTCGTCTTTGAATACTTAGAATATAGTGATCCTACCGTCCAGGCAATTGATCCTAAAATCAACAACACCATACAGAAAATATTTAGTAATCGCTGACTCTCATCACCAGCAATTGTAATTTGCTCGGCAAACAACATGATAACCCCAACAAATCCAAGGATCAATCCCAATATAATTGGCAAGCTTGAAAAATTGTGTTTCCATTGTTTTTTATCCAAAATAATAAACCACAACGCCGCTGCCGCTGCCATAATAGCAGCAATTCCACTTGATACGTGCTGCTCTGCCCAAATTAACGCTCCCATGTCAATGAAAAGTAGTAAAAATCCAGTAATACAAGCTTGTTTAACCACTTGTTTATTAAAGATCTTGTACCCTCTCATTTTACAATAGGTCAATAAAATCATACTGGCAGCAAAAAAACGCAAGGATCCTAAAACAAAGGGAGTAAAATCACTCAATGCTTTATGAATAAAAAAGAAAGTAGATCCCCATACGAAGTATACAACTAAGTAAGCACCTAAGACTAATTTATTATTGGTTTGATTTGTAGCTACTGCTTTCATAACTATTCTAATGTATCAGGAATTATTAATTTATTATCTTCTTTTACTGTTTGCAATACGATGATTGTTCTTGTTGAAATGATGCCCTCAATTTTAGATAGAGAATTGCGCATTAAATTGACAAGAGCAATTGAATCAGATGTTCTTACTTTTACGATATAACCATCATCACCAGCAATATCGTGCACTTCTAAAACCTCCGGAATCTCAGCTAAGGCTTTTCCTGTGTTTTCATCTCCAATGATCTCATCTACTTTAATAAAAATAAAAGAGAGCATTTTCTGATTGATCGCATTAGGATTAACCCTTGCATGATAGGCTACAATCGCATCTTTGTGTTCTAGTTTTTTTACGCGCTCTAACACTGCTGATGGAGCCATTCCAAGCTCACGTGCTAATTCAGAATTATTGATTCTAGCATTATCTTGCATCATACGCAAAATATTTAAATCAATTTCATCTAACTTATATTCCATCGTTTTCTAGTTTTACCCTGCAAAGATAACGCAAAAGAATAATATACGGAAATTTTTATTGTTTAATGAATATTATTCGGTAGTTAAATATTTGCAAACAAAATAATTCGGTTTAAAAAATATTTATTGAATAATAATTAGAAATATTAGGTAAAAAAAATATTCTATTTAAAATAAAGGTACTTTTACTAATAAAAACACAAAAAAAACAGGAAAAACAAGAGTAAGTAGGCCGAATAGTTTTGATTTGCTTTCGGCTTTTGGCGTTTGTTAGTTGTTTGGATGGAAATAAGAAAAGGGAAATGAGTGAGATTTTCAATACAAAGAAGATGTTCTTTTTAATTGCGTGA
>JASLHL010000332.1 GCA_030152225.1 Flavobacterium sp.
AAGAGAATCTTCTTTTTCAACTAGATATAATGAATCAAAAGCCAAAAGCCGAAAACCAAAAGCCGAAAGCCAAACAACAAAAAAATCACAACTTACAGTTATTCTGACAACCAAAATTAAAAACAGCCTGAATCATGAGATAAGCAGCGGGTATGAGCAAAAGCCAAATGCGGGCATCTACGGCTTGAATCAGCAATAAGAGAGCAAGTCCTAAACGGATATAGCGCATAGGCGTCCATTTTTTAAAGTAATTCACAACAGTATTCATCTTATTTCTATTTTATATGTACCCCAAAAATACTTTTATTTTTTTTGGCCTACTGTAACAATTGTTACTGTTGATTCTCATTAGATCGGCTAGATTTGTTTCAAACAAACATCAAATAGATTCGTTATGAGAAAAATGCTAGGGGCGATTGCCGTACTACTGAGTACAACAACAATGGTAAATGCGACACACCTTGTGCATCCAACAAGTGTATCAACAGCACAAGTAACAACAGGAGACAAATACGCGATTTTAGTTCAATCGACTAAAAACTTACGCGCTTCGATTATGACTGCTTCAGAGATGAAGCAAGCCAATCCAGCAATTGCTTTCGAAATTGTAATTATGGGGCAAATGGTACAGGAATTAAACGACAGCGACTTGCGTTCAACCTTAGATGCGGCCAATAAAGCGGGAATTAAGTTAGTGGTATGTGAATTTGCACTACAGGTTTACGGTGTAGCCCTTCAGGACTTGCCTGCGTATTTTATTGGGACACCAAATGCACATAAGTACTTATTTCAATTAAATGAAAAGCAGTACAATACCCTTTCCATCTAAAATAAACAACAAATCAGCATACCTTTTTTTAGCCAAAAAAAGCATCCAATATTGGATGCTTTTTGTCTTATCCTTAGTTTTTATTTTCTAACATGGGTACGAAGCGAAAATCGCCGTGTTCGTGTTTTTCGAACTGGGTTTCATTGAGACGAATGAGTTCAATCATCGTTTGTTGATCTTCACCAACGGGAATAATAAGACGTCCCCCTACCTTAAGTTGTCCCATTAATGCTTGAGGAATAAAAGGAGCTCCTGCAGTCACAATAATCGAATCAAAAGGCGCATAATTAGGCAACCCTTTATAGCCATCTCCGAAGGTTAATAGCTTGGCTCGAATCCCTAATTTTGGCAGTAGTAAGGAGGTTTTCTTATACAGTTCTAACTGGCGTTCAATGCTGTATACCCTCGCTCCCATAGCGACTAATACGGCCGTTTGATATCCACTTCCCGTTCCAATTTCCAATACCTTATCCTCTGGTTTGACTTGCAATAACTGCGTTTGAAAAGCAACCGTATACGGATGCGAGATCGTCTGACCTGCTCCTATGGGAAAAGCAGTGTTTTGATAGGCAAAATTTTCAAAACTCGAATCTATAAATAAATGTCTAGGAATACGTCTAATTGCCTGAAGTACGGCTTGATCGACAATGCCTTTTTCCTTCAACGCTTCAACCAACTGATTGCGCAATCCCTGATGCTTCGCAGAATCCTTCACAGTATATAAATAATTTACACAAAAGTAACCATTATTTTGATAAAAAGCACCTTTTTAAAACCTTCCAAACAAAGTATTGCAAAAGATTTAAAGCTTAAATTTTACCCATTCCATAAATAAGTTTTATTTTTGTTCAAAATAATTTTTTATGCTTAAAATTGGCGTATTGGGAGCAGGACACTTAGGTAAAATTCACCTGCGTTTGCTCAACCAATCAGAAAAATACGAACTAGTAGGTTTTTATGACCCTTTTGCAGACAATGCAAACAAAGTAGCGCAAGAGTTTGGATATACCAAATTTGACAGCATTGACGAATTAATTCAAGCTGTTGATGTTGTTGATATTGTGACTCCTACACTCTCCCATTTTGACTGTGCAAAGAAAGCCATTGAAGCGGGAAAACACGTTTTTTTAGAAAAACCCATTACTACCACCGTAGCCGAAGCAGAAACCCTGATTGAATTAGCGGAAAAACACCACGTCCTTGGACAAGTAGGCCATGTTGAACGCTTTAACCCTGCCTTCGTTGCGATTAGCTCTAAAATTGAAAATCCAATGTTTATCGAAACACACCGCTTGGCCGAATTTAACCCAAGAGGTACGGATGTTCCTGTCGTATTGGATTTAATGATCCATGATTTAGACGCCATCTTAAGTGTGGTACACTCACCCGTAAAACACGTTAGTGCGAGTGGTGTTTCCGTTCTAAGTGAATCACCCGATATCGCCAATGCGCGTATCGAATTCGAAAATGGATGTGTAGCCAATGTAACGGCTAGTAGAATCTCCATGAAAAATATGCGTAAATCTCGCTTCTTTCAACGCGATGCTTACATCTCTGTCGATTATTTAGAGAAAACATGTGAGGTGGTAAAAATGAAAGATGCCCCAGAAACACCAGGTGATTTTGATTTAATCTTACAAAATGCCGAAGGCGTAAAGAAACAAATTTACTACGATAACCCTACGGTTTTACCAAATAATGCTATCTTAGATGAGCTGGAAACCTTCCACGACGCAATTGTTAATAAAACAACGCCAATTGTCACGTTGGAAGATGGTACAAAAGCCTTGCGATTGGCTTATCAGATCATTGAAGCATTCAAAAACTAATTGATAATTAACTCGTAAACACACAAATAACTTATGAAAAATATTGCTGTAATTGGTGCAGGAACAATGGGAAATGGAATTGCTCATACTTTCGCTCAAAAAGGCTTTAAAGTGCTTTTAATCGATATTTCAGAACAAGCGATTGAAAGAGGAATGAACACAATTAGCAAGAATTTAGATCGAATGATTGCCAAAGGTTCTATCACAGAAGCAGACAAAAAAGCAACAATTGAAAATATTATTACCTATACAGAAATTAAAGATGGCGTTGTTAATGCTGATTTAGTTATTGAAGCGGCTACTGAAAATATCAACCTAAAATTGAATATTTTCAAAGAATTAAGCGCAGTTTGTAGCGAAGATATCATCTTAGCATCAAATACGTCTTCTATTTCTATTACGCAAATTGCATCCGTGGTAAAAAACCCAGAACGCGTAATCGGTATGCACTTTATGAACCCTGTGCCTATCATGAAATTGGTGGAAATCATCCGTGGATACAACACCTCAGATGAGGTAACCAAAGCGATTATGGACTTGTCGTTGAAATTGGACAAAGTGCCTACAGAAGTAAACGATTACCCTGGTTTTGTTGCTAACCGCATCTTAATGCCGATGATCAATGAAGCAATCGAAACCCTATACAATGGTGTGGCAGGTGTAGAAGAAATTGATACCGTAATGAAATTGGGAATGGCTCATCCCATGGGACCTTTACAATTGGCCGACTTCATCGGTTTAGATGTTTGTTTATCAATCCTAAACGTCATGTATGACGGGTTTAAAAATCCTAAATACGCACCATGCCCATTATTAGTGAATATGGTCATGGCTGGTAAATTGGGCGTAAAATCTGGCGAAGGATTTTATGACTACAGCGAAAGCAAAAAAGCAGAAAAAGTGGCGAAAATGTTTTCTTAATTGAAAAACAACTAAAATAAAACCGCATAGCAAGACAATCGATAATATTGTCGATTGTCTTATTTTTTGATATCTTATAGTAAAGAATGGCAAAAATAATTCCTTTCCAGGGGATACGCCCCACACGAGATAAAGCTAATTTAGTCACTTGCAGATCTTTTGAAGATTACAATGCAGTTGAATTAGCCTATCTTTTAGACTACAATCCCTTTTCATTCATTCACGTTTTACATCCCGCTTATGTCAACCCTCAAAAGGTTACTAGTGATAAGCGTTTTAAAATGGTGGCTGCTAAATTCAATGATTTTAAAAAGGAAGGCATTCTAACAAAGGAAGAACACCCTGTTTTATATCTCTATCAGATTGAAACAAAAAACTGGAAATTCACCGGTATTGTTGCAGGTACTTGTATCGAAGATTACGAAAATAACATAATCAAACGACATGAAGATACCCTAGAATATCGCGTCAAACTATTCAAAGAGTATTTATACCACAGTCGATTCAATACAGAACCTGTACTCATGATGTATCCTGATAAAGAAAACATCAATAATTGGATCGCCGCCTATAAAGAAAACAGACCGATTTACGATTTTACCACCGTGACCAAAGAACGTCACACCATTTGGAAAATCGACGATCAAGCGTGTATAGATTGGCTTTGTAGCGAATTTGACCATATTCCAGAAATGTACATCGCCGATGGCCATCATCGCTTTGCCTCTGCGGCTTTACTCAAACAAGAAAATGGCTTTGAACCGCATTCACACAGCAATACGGTCATGACTTTTCTAATTGCTGAAAACAACATCAAAATATACGAATTCAATCGCATTATTCACGATTTGAATAACCATACCAAAGAAGAGTTTTTAGCGCTTTTAAGCGAAAAATTCGCTGTAAAAAACAAACAACAACAGCTGTGGAAACCCTCCAAGAAAATGGAATTTGGCATGTACTTGGACGGCGATTTTTACTCGCTAAAACTAAAAGATAAAATAAAAACAGACAATATTTTGATGCAATTAGACGCGCAAATTTTGTATGATGCTGTTTTAAACCCTATCTTGGGATTAGATGATTTAAGAAACGATGCTAGAATTGATTATATCCCTGGAAATGAATCTATTGTAGCTATCAAAGAATTAGTGGATGACGGAGAGTATGAAGTTGGATTTATGCTCTATCCAACCAATGTGCAGGAGATTAAACTCGTCGCAGATAACGATTTAATCATGCCCCCAAAAAGTACCTATATTGAACCCAAGTTCATGAATGGGCTATTAACCTATGAAATTTAAAATTATACGATGATGTCAAGTATTGCTGAGAATCTAAAACGAATTAAAACTAACCTTCCTGAACAAGTGAGTTTAGTAGCTGTTTCTAAAACCAAGCCCAATGCGGCTATTTTAGAAGCATATGAAGCAGGACAAAGAATTTTCGGTGAAAATAAGATACAAGAAATGACGGATAAATATGAGGCTCTACCCAAGGATATTGAGTGGCATATGATTGGACATGTACAGCGCAATAAAGTGAAGTATATGGCGCCGTTTGTAACTTTAATTCACGCGGTGGACAGCCTGCGTTTACTTGTTGAAATCAATAAACAAGCAGAGCGAAACAATCGCGTGATCTCTTGTTTACTCCAGCTATTCATCGCAGATGAAGAAACGAAATTCGGTCTAGATGAAACCGAATTGATGGAAATACTAAACAGTGAGGAGTTTAAATCCCTCAACCATATCAAGATCCAAGGGTTAATGGGAATGGCAACATTTACAGCAGACCAGGATCAAATCAAACATGAATTTTCTACGCTACACGCGATTTTTGAAAAGGTAAAATCAACCTATAATCACCTACCTAATGTGGCTTGTGAAACGCTTTCTATGGGGATGAGTAACGACTACATCATCGCTATCGAATGCGGAAGTACCTTGGTAAGAATAGGAAGTACCATTTTTGGAGACCGCCATTACGAATTAAACAAATAAGTATACTATTGTACGCAGTTTTAGATATAGAGACCACAGGTGGTCAGTTTAATGAGGAAGGAATAACCGAGATTGCCATCTATAAATTTGATGGACACCAGATTGTAGACCAACTCATTAGCTTAGTCAATCCGGAAAAAGACATACAGCCCTTTGTTGTAAAACTAACAGGGATCAATAGTGCTATGCTACGCTTAGCACCAAAGTTTTACGAATTAGCTAAGCGGATTATAGAAATTACGGAAGACTGTGTGCTCGTTGCGCACAATGCGTCTTTTGACTACCGCGTCTTGCGCAATGAATTTAGTCGATTGGGGTATGACTTCCAAAAAGATACGCTTTGTACCGTCGAACTAGCACAAAAACTATTGCCTGAAATGCCTTCCTATAGCTTAGGTAAATTAGTGAGAAACCTTGGTATTCCTCTAGCTGATCGACACCGTGCCTATGGAGATGCCTTAGCTACGCTAAAGCTCTTTCAATTGCTCTTGTCCAAAGACACCGAAAAAACAATCCTAACGAGCATGATTAAGTCCGATATTAAAACCGGATTTAATCCCAAGTTTTTTGATATTACAGATAATCTTCCTACTTCTGTTGGTATTTACTACATCCACAATGAAGAAGGTCAGATCATCTTTATCGGTAAAAGCCGCAACATCAAGAAAAAGATCATGCAGCATTTTACCACTAATTCTGTCCTTTTCAAAAAGGTACAAAAAGAAACCTATACCGTTACCTTTGAGAAAACAGGAAACGAACTCATAGCGATCTTGAAAGAAGCAGAAGAAATACTCTTAAATACGCCCAAATACAATAAAGTGACCAAAAAGGGAATTTTCCCCTACTCCTTGTATATTAAAACCAACCTCCAAGGTTACTTTTATTTTAGCTTGGAAAAAACAGATGGTCGCAAGAAAAATCACATGGCTTTTACCTCCCTAACGGAAGGTAGAAAATTCATTGATAAAATTACAGCCGAATTTGAACTCCCCTTTTATCTGGAAGTACTCCATGAGAAAAAGTCGAAAAAAGTTACAGAAGAAACTTTTTGCACTACATTTGAACTGAACTTTAAAGAGTATAACACACTATTACTAAACCTATTACAACAATACAGTATCGATGAGGGCCATGCGTTAATCCTCGATAAAGGACGAACAATCAATGAGCGAAGTGCTGTTGTTCTAGAAAATGGAAAATTATTGGGCTATTGTTTTTACGATTTGAATTATCAAATCAACGACCCTGCACGAATCGCAGCTAACCTTACGCCTATTACGTTTCACCGAAACAACAGAAATATTATTCTCAATTATTTGAATAAAAAAACAGGTTATAAATTAATCCATTATTAAAAGTATATACGTTGAGACGCAGACTAAAAAATAAGTGGGATATCCTGAAGCAGAAGATTTATATCATCATCTACGGATCCAATACCTTTGCGGGTAAACTATTCGATTTAGTTTTACTAGCCGTGATTCTGTTGAGTGTGATTTTGGTTATGTTGGAGTCGATTGAGAGCTACGACATGAAGCATCACACCCTATTGAAAGTGTTGGAATGGGTGATTACTATTTTCTTTACTATCGAATACATCTTGCGGATTATTTGTAACAAACAACCGCTCAAATACATTTTTAGCTTTTATGGTATTGTGGATTTGATTTCCATTATGCCGATGTATTTGTCGTTCTTTGTTTCTGACTTAGGTGTATTAGCTGTAGTAAGAGCCTTGCGATTACTTCGTTTATTCGGTATTCTCAACCTCGTGCCTTATATTGGTCAGGAATCCAATTTAAAACTAGCCATTAAAGCCAGCCGAACGAAAATTATCGTTTTTATTTACTTTATCGTTGTCGTTTCTATTTTATTAGGAGCCTTAATGTATGTCATTGAAGGAAAAGACAATGGATTTACTAGTATACCGCGAAGTATCTACTGGTGTATTGTAACCCTAACGACGGTAGGTTATGGGGATATTGCCCCTCAAACTACCATCGGTCAAATGATTGCCTCTTTTATTATGATTATGGGATACGGTATTATCGCGGTACCCACTGGAATCGTAACGGCCGAATTTACTAGCTTGAAACGCAATAAAAGTGTAGATGCTAGACGCAGAAGAACCTGTTCTTCTTGTACAACAACAATTTATGATGATGACGCCAATTATTGCTATAATTGCGGACAAAAATTAGGAGATGTCTTTACCCGATAAAAATAAGTACTTACTGGTCGTTATTGGTCCAACAGCTATTGGAAAAACAGCGTTAGCCATCCGACTTGCTCAACATTTTCAATGTGAAATTTTATCCTGTGATAGCCGTCAATTCTTTAAAGAAATGACATTGGGCACTGCAGTTCCTTCTACCGAAGAACTCCGTGCTGTACCGCATCACTTTATTCAACATATCAGCATTCGAGATTCCTACTCAGTAGGTGATTTTGAACGCGACGCTATTTCCCTCTTAGATCGCTTATTTGAACGCAATAACGTACAAGTAATGGTCGGTGGATCGGGACTATACGTCAATGCTGTTTTAGAGGGACTGGATGAGTTTCCCGATATTGATCCTCGCATTAGAGAAGATCTCAATCAAGCTTTGGAAGAAAAAGGTCTCCCCTATCTTCAAGCCCAATTAAAAGAACTTGATCCCGTTCACTACGAAAAGGTAGCCCTAGACAACCCCCAACGGGTAACCCGCGCCTTAGAAGTGTCTATTGGAACGGGACAACCTTACTCTAGCTTCCTAGCTAAAAAGAAGGTAAATCGCAATTTTATTCCAATTGTCATTGGATTAGAAGCACCTCGTGAAAAGATGTATGAACGCATCAATACACGCGTTGATCTCATGCTCAAGGCAGGTCTTTTAGACGAAGCGAAA
>JASLHL010000262.1 GCA_030152225.1 Flavobacterium sp.
TAGAAGTTGAAAAAGAGAAACAACGCAAGCTTTTAGCAGAACAAGAAGCAAACGAAAAGAACTTACAACAAGACTTAGCCGCACAACAAGATTTGGTGTCTATTGTTAAGAAAGACCAGAAGAAGTTCAACGAACAAATCAAGAAAAAACAGGACGAAACCAAAGCGATTGATCGCAAAATACAGCAATTAATTCGCGAGGCTATTGAAGAAGCCAATAGAAAAGCGAGAGAAGCAGCGGCGAAAGCAGGTAAAACAACGACAAAATCTACAGCTACTTCTTCTGCTGCAGCGACATTTGAGTTGACACCAGAAGGAAAATTGGTGGCTGACAATTTTAAATCCAACCGCGGAAAACTACCGTGGCCCGTTGAAAAAGGGTATATTTCCCTTGCTTATGGAGACCAGCCACACCCGGTACAAACGCACCTAACCATTCACAACAGTGGTGTGGAAATCACCACTGAAGCCAATGCCAAGGCAAGAGCTATTTTTGAAGGGGAAGTATTACAAGTACAAGTATTATCTGGAGGAAATAAAGCTGTATTAATCCAACATGGAGATTATATCACCGTATATCAGAACCTACGCGATGTTACAGTACAAAAGGGAGACAAAGTAACGTTAAAGCAAACCATTGGAACAATTAACACCAACAGCAGTGGAAAAACTGTTTTAAAATTCTTACTTTCGCAAAACTCCAATATTGACAACCCTCAAAATTGGTTGAGCAGAAGTAACTAAACGCATTTTTATCCTATGAGTAATGCCGTAGCCTTTAATCTTTTGCAGTGGGTCAGTGAAAACAAAGATCTACTGAAACCACCAGTATCAAATAAGAATCTGTTTATCGATTCGAAAGATTATATTATTATGGTTGTCGGTGGCCCTAATAACCGAAAGGATTTTCACTATAACGAAAACGAAGAATTTTTCTTCCAGTTGGAAGGAACTATCTATATTGATATTCAAGAAGAGGGTGAGCGAAAACGCATTACTTTAAATCCCGGAGATATTTATCTCCTCCCTGCAAAAATGCCACATTCACCTATTCGAACCGAAAATTCTGTCGGTTTGGTGGTGGAAACCAAGCGAAAAGATCCCCATGCAAAAGATGGATTGATTTGGTATTGTGAAAATTGCAACGAAAAATTATACGAAGTTTACTTCGAACTAACCGATATAGAAACAGATTTCTTACCGCATTTCACTCACTTTTATGGCGATGAGAAACTGCGAACGTGTACACATTGTAACTGCGTCATGGACACTTTACCTTAAGGGCGTTCCATCGGATCAGACACAACAAAAAGTACTGTATTTTTTTCTTTCGGAGAATTCATTGATTTAGGCTATCAACCTACTTATATTTTTACAATTAGCGCAAAATAAATGTTGCTTTTATTCCAAATAATTGACAACACCTTAATAATATAGCAAAATGAAGTGTTTTTATTAACACCTCTTGGCTAAAATTATTTTTATATCTTAGCGAAGAACTATCTTATAAACTATAAAAGAAGAATAATGGCAACAACAAATGACCAATTTGGAATTTTGGATGCGATGAAGCATTTAGGACTTGAGGAAGTAAACAATGGTACTTCAACAGGTTTAAACTCATTTTCTAACGGAAGAATTATCGAATCATACTCACCTGTAAATGGTGAATTAATAGGAAAAGTAAAAGCTACAACAGCTGAAGATTACGAAAAAGTAATGCAAACAGCACAAGAGGCTTACAAATCTTGGAAATTAGTTCCTGCACCGAAAAGAGGAGATATCGTTCGTCAAATCGGAGAAGAATTACGCGCCAATAAAGAACACCTTGGAAAACTTGTTTCTTATGAAATGGGTAAAAGTTTACAAGAAGGTTTAGGTGAGGTTCAAGAAATGATTGACATCTGTGATTTCGCAGTGGGATTATCTCGCCAATTATACGGTTTAACAATGCACTCTGAAAGACCAATGCACAGAATGTATGAGCAATGGCACCCAATTGGAATTGTAGGTATTATTTCAGCTTTCAACTTCCCTGTGGCTGTATGGAGCTGGAATACTATGATTGCATGGGTTTGTGGTGACGTATGTGTATGGAAACCAAGTTCAAAAACACCTTTATGTGCAGTAGCTTGTCAAAACATTATTGCTAAAGTTTTCAAAGCAAACGACATCCAAGAAGGAGTTTGTAATTTAGTAGTTGGAAATGAATGTGGAGATTTAATGAACAATGACCACAGAATTCCATTAGTATCTTTTACAGGATCAACACGTATCGGACGTCACGTATCTAAAACAGTGGCTGAGCGTTTTGGAAACACAATCTTAGAATTAGGAGGAAACAATGCAATCATCGTTTCAGAGCACGCAGATATCAACATGGTATTAGTAGGAGCTGTATTCGGAGCAGTTGGTACTGCAGGACAACGTTGTACTTCTACACGTCGTTTAATTATCCACGAAAGTGTATATGATAAAACAATCCAAGTATTACAAAGTGCTTATGCACAATTGAAAATAGGAAATCCTTTAGACGCTGCTAATCACGTAGGTCCACTTATCGATAAAGGAGCAGTTCAAGATTACTTAAACGCAATTGAAAAAGCGAAAAAAGAAGGTGGAAAAATCATCGTTGAAGGTGGTGTAGTTGAAGGCGCTGGATACGAGAGTGGTTGTTATGTAAAACCGTGTATTATTGAAGCGAAAAATGAGTTTGAAATCGTTCAAGCAGAAACATTCGCTCCTATTTTATACGTAATGAAATACAGCACAATCGAAGAAGCAATTGACATGCAAAATGGCGTTCCTCAAGGACTATCTTCTTCTATCTTTACCAACAGTATGCGCGAAATGGAATTATTCCTTTCTCATGCTGGTTCTGATTGTGGAATTGCTAACGTTAATATCGGTACTTCAGGTGCTGAAATTGGTGGAGCATTTGGTGGTGAAAAAGAAACAGGTGGAGGACGTGAGTCTGGATCTGATGCTTGGAAAGCTTACATGAGAAGACAAACCAATACCATTAACTACGGAAGTCAGCTTCCATTAGCTCAAGGTATTAAATTTGATTTTTAATCCTTTAAATACATAAAAAAAGACGTCTAATTGACGTCTTTTTTTTTATATATATTTCTTGTAGTTTTAGAAACGATACCCAATCATCACCCCTGCATTGAACTCAATAGCAGAAAAACGATCATTTACCTCACTGCTAAAATTTCGAGCGACATTAGCAAAAGGCTCAATAGCAAAGGAATCACCCATCGTCCATTTGTATCCCACTCCAATTCCCACAATAAAGCTGTTCATATCCGTTTTTGCACGTTCTACCCCTTGTATTTCTGATTTATAAATATCTTCTTTAAAGTTACCAAAGCGATACTTGACAAAAGGAGAAACCGAATAACCACTTCCATTTGCTCCGTTGCTACCACCGAAGTAGTATTTATAGTTCAAAGCGACACTAGTCGTGTTGAATTTTTGATCCTTAGCTTTGCTTTCATGATAGTATGAAAAGCGATCCATAAAGTGTACATCCACACCAATGGATTGATTCAGATCAATAAAATGCTCATAGCCCACTTCAACAGAAGGTACAACAATCGTATTGAGGATATTGATCTTCACTTCATTCACAGCCTGCGCCTTTACACCGAGTATTCCACCGATGAAAAAGGCAATTGCGATTATTTTTTTCATTTGTTCTAAACTTTTGCTTACAAATATATAATTTTTTACCCTATTTGTGATTTCTCCCCTCTTCTGTTGGATATAAATCTGCTATTGTATCACTTTGCCAATATTCTTTTGTATCAATATCCATGAGGGTAATTTTTCCAAAGAATGCAGCTCCTGTATCAATATTCCACACATTAGCGAAATTGACAGGTGTATCAAAGCCAAAATGTGTAACAGGTGTATGGCCAATATAGATTTCGTTGTGAAATTTTAATCGCTTCGGATAAAGCGGATCGCTTTGTTTCAACGTGGGATCCATGGCCATAACCATTTCCCACAACGTGCGGTCCCAATACAAATATTCTTCAAAAAACTCTGCTTCTATGCCACGTGGATTCGTAAATCCCGCATGCACAAATAAGCGATTTTCAGCATCAATATAGTAGTTCTTCAAGCGTTGAAAAAAATCCAAATGCCTTGCAATTTCCTCTTCTGACAACTTCTTATATGCAGCTACTGATGCATCTCCTCCATTTTTAAACCACTGCGGTTTTTCCTCTCTTGTCAAGATCCATTGGGTGAGTAAACTTTCGTGATTTCCCCTTAAAAAAAGACAAGAATGGGTCTGTTCTAATTCCAATAAAAAATCAACTACTTTATCCGACTCACTCCATCCATCTACATAATCGCCTAAAAAAATTAACCGGTCTGCTGTTGTTACTTTTGCTCGTTCAAAAAGCTGTACTAATCCTTTATAACCTCCGTGTATATCTCCAACAACCAATGTTCTACTCATAAGATTCTGTTTCGTATTTAAGCTTACGCAAGATACGCATAACTTGCTTAAAGGCTATAAACAACTCAGGGTCATTCGCAAACTTTAGATAATCTTTAACCTCAATAAGCTGATCTTTTGCCTGTTCGAAACCGTTCAAATAACAAAGCATCATATTGTAACTCAATTTATTTAAAACGCGTTCTTCCTTATTGGTCAAACGCTCGCCTTGCTTTAACTTGTGCATGACTTTAACACTATTTCGGTAAATATGACCTAGAATATTTTCATTGTACTTTGGTGGTTCAAAAAGCATTTTACTCTCCATCGCATAGCTGCCGTTGTCGTAAAAAACCAAACGCACTTCTTCAAAGGGATAGTAACTTGTTCCGTCATTTAATCCCAAATTGAGGTATTCCGTTAAAACAAATGATTCGGTGTCATAAAATAGCGTAACTACATCCAAAGAGGAGTAAAACAATTTGATTTGCTCATTGACAAATTCAATATCCATACGCGAATAAAAAGGAATACCGCGAATATTCTTCTTTTTACCCACCCAACAAATCACGAATTGCTCTTTAAACACTTTGTAATTGGCATGCATCTCTTTAGAGGATTGTATCATATAGCGCACAACACTATCGAGTACATCCTTTAAATTATTTTGCGAACTTTTTTCAACGCTTTCTACATCGCCTTTATTGCCATTATAAATAAGGGGACCATTGGGTACAGAAGTACTGCCAACCCGAGAAAAATAAGTTCCTTCTACAATCTCTCCTATGGTTCGGTTGAAGGTTGTTAATGCAGGGTTAGGTGCAATCGTCACCAAGCCAATCACCTTATCCTCAGCCAAGTCGGTAAAAGTTACATTATCATATGTAATACTTGGAGGATTGGCAAAATAGGCATTGACTAAGTTTTGAATTTTGCTATCATCGTAAAAATCAACACCGACCAATTCATTGCCATTGTCTTCAACACCAACAATAATAAAAGAATTATTTTCGGGATTTGAATTCGATAAAGCACAAATATGCTTTAAAAATTTTGCTTTCCCCGATTTGGTATGTAAATTTAGCTGCCGTTTCTTATCATAGAAACTATTCTCATCATATTGGGCCAATAGATTTTTAATAAGTAATCGCTTATTAATCATAGCAAATTATTTTTTGTTCTTAAAATTATAAAAAGAAACCCATAAATCATGCCCAAATGTGGAACAGCAACTTTAGATTTAACCATCTATTAACAACTTTGTAGCGAATATTTTTTGAATTTGCATGAATAATTAAATGAGCGATATTTTCAGACAAAACTTTTATTATGGAAACACCCGGATCAAATTACGATATTCGAGAATTAAATGAACTAATAGAAAGAGAAAGTGCTTTTATTGACATCTTGACCATGGAAATGAACAAGGCGATTGTAGGTCAAAAGCACATGATTGATCGATTATTAATTGGATTACTAGGACAAGGGCACATTTTACTTGAAGGTGTACCAGGTTTAGCTAAAACACTCGCGATTAACACCTTATCTAAAGCCGTACACGGATCGTTTAATCGAATTCAGTTTACGCCAGATTTACTCCCTGCCGATGTAATTGGTACGATGATTTACAACGTAAAAGAAAATGACTTCTCTATTCGAAAAGGGCCTATTTTTGCGAACTTTATCTTAGCGGATGAGATCAACCGTGCTCCAGCAAAAGTACAATCTGCGCTTTTAGAAGCGATGCAAGAAAAACAAGTAACCATTAGCGATACAACCTATCCGTTGGATAAACCGTTCTTGGTTATGGCTACGCAAAACCCCGTAGAACAAGAGGGAACTTACCCATTACCGGAGGCTCAAATGGACCGTTTCATGTTAAAGACAGTGATCGATTACCCTAAATTGGAAGAAGAACGCCTCGTTATTCGTCAAAATTTAGCAGGGGAAAAACAAACGATTAATCCTGTGGTTACCTTAGATCAAATCAAACGCGCACAAGATGCAGTAAAAAAAGTATATATGGACGAAAAAATCGAAAAGTATATACTCGATATTATTTTTGCTACACGTTATCCAGAACAATTCAAGCTGGAAAAATTAAAACCGATGATCAGCTTTGGCGCTTCTCCACGTGGAAGTATCAACTTAGCGACAGCAGCGAAGTGCTATGCTTTTATCAAACGCAGAGGTTATGTGATTCCTGAAGATGTTCGCGCTGTAGTTATTGACGTATTGCGCCACCGTATTGGGGTGACCTATGAAGCAGAAGCAGAAAGCATTACTTCTGTTGATATTATCAATCAAATTGTAAACGAAATAGAAGTGCCTTAGTCTTTTTACACGAGTGGGACTTACTATATAATAAAGCGATTACGTCCTTTTGGGCAATCGTTATGTTGAATAATTCTTTTACAATGGAAACCAAAGAGATTTTAAAAAAGGTCAAAAAGATTGAGATCAAAACCAAGCGTTTAAGTGATCATATTTTTTCTGGGGAGTACCACACTTCCTTTAAAGGACGTGGTATGACTTTTTCTGAAGTGCGACAGTACCAATTTGGCGACGATGTTCGCGCCATTGATTGGAATGTTACTGCACGCTATAATGAGCCCTATATCAAAGTTTTTGAAGAAGAAAGAGAACTTACACTTATGCTTTTAGTGGATATTAGTGGATCGGGAAACTTTGGTTCAACAGATGCGTTCAAACAAGAAATAATTACAGAAATAGCCGCTACATTGGCTTTTTCTGCTACCCAAAATAACGATAAAATTGGTCTTATTTTATTTTCGGATCAGATTGAACTATTCGTTCCTCCTAAAAAAGGAAAAACACACGTACTGCGAATCATTAGAGAACTCATTGATTTCAAACCGAAAAGTCAACAAACCGATTTGGCCTTAGCCTTGTCGTATTTGTCAAAAGTAATCAAGAAAAAAGCAATCGTATTTATCTTGTCTGATTTTATCACGCCTCCTTATGAGAGCACCTTGAAAATCTCAGCTAAGAAACACGACATCACGGGTATTCGCTTATATGATGAACGCGAAAAAGAACTTCCTAATGTTGGATTGATCAATGTATATGATGCAGAAAGCAAACAGGAGCAAATGATTAATACTGGACGTAAAGAAGTGAGACAGCAATACACGGCTCATTTCCTCAAACAGGAGGATCAATTCAAGAAAACCTTCCTAAAATGTGGAGCTGGTGTGATCAATATGCGTGTAGATGAGAGTTATGTAAAAAAATTATTAGGGTATTTCAAAGCTAGATAAAATGACACTGAATAAAACAAAATACAATCTTTTAAGCGTACTTATTCTTTTGTTATCCACGCCGTTGATGTTCGCTCAGTTGCCACTTGAAACAAAAGTAGACACGACTAGTATCAAGATTGGAGAGCCTATTCAATATACCATTCGAGCTATAGCACCAAAGAATAGCAAGGTGTTGTTTCCCGAAACAAAAACGCTAGGTCCTTTAGAGATCCTAGACTCTTACCCCGTTGATACGGTTACCAAAGAAGATTTCTTTGAACTTACAAAAAAATACGAAATCACCCAGTTCGATGAAGGTAGTTTTACGATTCCGCAACTACCTGTTATTATTGATGCAAAGTTATTCCAAACGGATTCTATCCGCATTCAAGTACAAAATGTAGTGGTTGACACTTTAAAAACACCGCTATATGACATCAAAGCGATTTCAAAAACAGGCGCTGCCCCTTCTACAAGTTGGTATTACTTAGCGTTCCTTATTGTATCTATTCTCCTTGGAGTTGTGGCCTATATCTTTATCAAAAGACGACAAGATAAAAACTTAACCGAAGACGATAAATACAGTACTCCATTTGAGAAAGCCGTTACAAAATTAAAAGAGTTAGAAGATAAACAGCATTGGACGCGCGGCGATGCGAAGCCATACTACTCTGAAATGACCGATATCGCACGCGCCTTTATTGAAGATACTTTTGGTATCTCTGCTCGTGAGTTAACAACATTTGAAACAATTTCAATTTTAAAAAATACCTTACGCGATAAGGATATTAAAATTGATCCTAAAATAATTAAAGAATTTAAACGCGTATTGGATACAGCTGATTTAGTCAAATTTGCCAAATCGCAACCTGCTGATAATGAAATCACAGCAGACACTTCAAATACGCAAAAAATCATCAACGAGATCAATGCTGCCTATCCGATTTCTGCTGCCACGCAAACGGAGCGCATTCGATTAAGAGAAGAGCGAAAAAGAAAGAGAAAAAGATTGCGTTTGGGTATTCCGCTGATGCTTTCAGGAGCACTTATACTGCTGATTGGTATTATTTACGTAGTCAATAGTACAGCTGAGCGAAATCTCAATGTTTTTACCTTCAATTCAACCAAACGTCTGTTAAACCAAGAGTGGATTACCAGTACGTATGGAAGTGGCCTAGGCTTAACCGTAAGCACACCTGAAGTATTGATTCGAAAAAACGATCCAACGGTAGATAATAGTGGAATTGATGGGATTGAAAACATTCAACAATTCAAAGCAGGAGAGCTTGATGACCCTATTTTTATCGCGTTAAGTACCATTGCAACAGGAAAAGATTTCAAATATACAGAAGAAGAAATCATCGATCATTCGCTCAAGTTAATCATCAAAAACCACACGGTTGATGGCATTGAAATTACACATGACAAATTCGAAAATGCGTCGGGATTAACTGGATTGAAAGCAAAAGGGACCTTCTTACTCCAATCAGAGAAAGGAAAAGAGCAAAAAATTGCTTTTGAATGTGTATTGACACATGAAAGTAAAACCATTTTAAACCAAATGTGGATTTTCCACAAAGCAAAGGATCAATATGCCGATGAAATTACCGAGCGTGTTTTTGATTCGATGCAATACAAACAAGACAAGTAACTATGAGAAACGCAACCTTTTTAAATCCTGAATTCTTCTGGTTGTTTCTGCTATTACCTCTTGTTATCTTCATTTGGTACAGAAATAGAAAGAAACAAAAGCCAACACTAAAATTAAGTTCAACGGCTCCCTTTATGGGGCATTCGACTTTATTAGTTCGTTTATTGCCTTTGTCCATTGTATTGAGAGTATTGGCATTAAGTGCTTTAATTGTTGCTTTAGCACGACCACAAGTTATTAGTGTGGACCATCAAATACATGCAACACACGGGATAGACATTGTTATGGCGATGGATATTTCAGGAAGTATGTTAGCGCGAGATTTAAAACCCAACCGCTTAGAGGCCTTAAAAACCGTAGCAGGAGACTTCGTTGGACAACGCGTAGCAGACCGCATAGGAATTGTAATCTATGCCGCCGAAGCATACACCAAAACACCAGTGACCAGTGATAAAACCCTGTTGTTAAATTCACTACGTGACATTAAATACTCAGATGATTTACGAGATGGAACAGCTATTGGAGTGGGGTTAACTACTGCGATTAACCGCATCAAAACCAGCCCTGCAAAAAGCAAAGTTATTATTCTCCTAACCGATGGTGTCAATAATACAGGAACCGTTGATCCTTTAATGGCTACGCAAATTGCGAAAGAATTTAAGATCAAAATTTACACCATTGGTATAGGAACCAATGGACTGGCAGAATCGCCTGTAGGCATTCGACCAAATGGCGAGATCATCTACGATAAAATTCCGGTAGAACTTGATGAAGCCTTAATGAAGAAGATCGCCAAGGAAACAGGAGGTCAATACTTTAGAGCGACTAATACAGAAAGTCTTAAAAAAATATACGAGGAAATCAATCAACTAGAAAAGACCAAAATTGACGAGCAGAAGTATGTCAACACAGAAGAAAAATTCCGATTATTCGCGCTGCTTGCTTTTATTTTATTAGCATTCGATTTTATTCTAGGTAAAACACTTTTTAGAGGATTTATTTAACAGCATTATGTGGGAATTAGATGACAAAAAATATTTTCTATTACTAATTGCAATTGCCGTCATTGCATTGCTCATTGTATGGGAAATACTGTGGAAAAAGAAAGTGCAAAAAACATTTGCAACGACTAAGGCATTGCAAGCATTAGCGCCAAATAGATCTGCTAATAAACCTATACTCAAAGCCTGTTTGTACCTTGGAGCACTTATTTGTCTCGTATTGGGGTTAGTTAATCCTAAAATAGGTACACGTGTTGTTACAGTAAAGAGACAAGGTGTGGATATTGTATTTACCCTAGACGTTTCTAAAAGTATGCTAGCACAAGACATGGCGCCTGATCGCTTGGCAAAGATGAAACAATTAACCTCGCAAATTATAAACAGCTTAGGACCAGATCGAATCGGTATAGTTGGCTATGCAGGAAGTGCTTTTCCCATGCTACCCATTACCACAGATCACTATGCGGCAAAGATGTATCTTCAATCCATGAATACCGACATGGTTTCTTCTCAAGGAACTGCCTTGGAAGATGCCATTCACGTGGCTAGTAATTACTTTGATAACCCGCGAACAAGTAAAGTGATGATCCTCATCTCTGATGGAGAAGATCACGGAGAAAATATCGATGCTGCGATTCAAATTGCCAAAGACAAAAACATCAAAATTATCACCATTGGCGTGGGAACGGAAAAAGGAGGTCCTATTCCAATACGCACAGCCAAAGGAATTGAATATAAAAAAGATTGGGACAATGAAATTGTCATCACCAAATTAGACCCATCTACCCTGAAACACATTGCAGATGCAACGGGTGGAAAATATTTTTATGGATCAAATACCCAAGAAATCGTAGATCTAATCACCAATGAGCTCAATAAAATTGAGAAAACAGATTTCGAATCTCAACAAATTGCAGAGTTTCAATCGCAATTTCAATGGTTTTTAGGATTAGCCTTTTTATTAATTCTCATTGATTTATTCATTCTTGAACGCAAAACGAGTTGGATGAAGAAGTTAAATCTCTTCAATGAAAAAGAATAATGTTTATAGCTTGTACAAAATGAAAAATATATCTCTCACATTCCTATTTCTATTTTTTGCTTGTTTGACTTCATTTGGTCAATCTGCAGGCCGCGCTTTAACCATAGGTAATGAATCCTATGAGCACAAGCAATATAATCAATCAGAGGCGGCCTATCGTATCGCGTCTTCTAAGAGTGAAAAAAAAGAAACAGCAACCTATAATTTAGGCAATAGCTTACTGCGTCAAAAACAGCACAAAGAAGCAATCTCTGCCTATACAAGAGCGAGTAAAGAAGCTACAACAAAAGAAGCTAAGCACAAAGCTTATCACAACTTAGGCAATGCCTATATGGCTGAAAAAAATTATAAAGCAGCAGAAGAAGCGTATAAAAGTGCTTTAAGAAACAATCCTAAAGATGATGAAACGCGTTATAATTATGCCGTAGCGAAAAAGTTAAACGAAGAAAATCCACAAAACGACCAAAGTCAGGATAATCAAGATAATCAGGACAACAAAGAGAATCAAGAGAATCAAGAGAACCAGGACAATAAGGATCAAAACCAAGATCAGCAGAATAAAGATCAAAACCAGGATCAGAATAAAGACGACAAAGGGGATGATAAAAAAGATGACAAAAAGGATCAAGGAAACGACAATAAAGATCAAGGAGACAACAAGGATCAAAATTCCGATCAACAGCAACAACCGACACCTCAACAGCAACAGAGCAAAGAGCAGATGGAACGTATTTTAGATGCTGTAAATCGCGATGAACAAGCGGTGCAACAACGATTAATCGACAAGAATAAAAAAGGAGATAAAAAAGGGGATGCACAAGGCGTTTCTACACAACGTAAAAAAGACTGGTAAGCTTGATATTATGAGAACATTATACTTTTATATTGTATTATTTTGTGTCCTCTTCACACAATCGCTCACAGCTCAGGTAAGCTTTGAGGCGAGTGTGAACAAAGAACAAGTGCCTTTAAATGACGTAGTTCAGATTGAATTTACCATGAATAGCGATGGAGATAACTTCTCTCCGCCCTCTTTTGATGCTTTTACCGTTGTAGGCGGCCCTAGTAGTTCTGTGAGTTATTCTTGGATTAACGGAAAAAAATCATTTAAAAAGTCTTTTTCCTACCTATTACAACCCAAGAGAAAGGGAAAAATCACCATTGGAAAAGCGAGTATTCAAATTGACGGTGAAACCCTAACAACTAATCCGATTACCCTAACGGTAACCGATGCTGTTGAACGTCAAGATCCCCGTCAACGCATGAATCAAATACAACAAGGATCTTTGGATAAAGTTCACCTAGTTGCCGAAGTTTCCAAGTCAAAACCGTTTATCAACGAACCAATTACCATCGTTTACAAGCTTTATTTTAATGCCAACGTTGGCGGTTATAGAGGAAATGAAATTCCAACCTATGACAAATTTTGGACCTATAGTGTAGATATGCCACAGCGTCCAGAATTAAAACAAGGAAAATACAAAGGAGAGCTGTATAACTATGTCGTCTTGAAACAGGACATTATCATGGCGCAAGAAGTTGGAAAACAAGTAATTAAGCCCTTGTCTTTGACTGTGCAGGTTGAAGTTCCTACAGGTCGTCGAGATTTCTTTGGTTTTCCAGAATATGGGTTAGTCGAAAAAGACTACAGCACCCAATCCATCACCATTGATGCGCAAGATTTACCGCAAAAAGACCGACCTGCTACCTTTTCGGGTGGTGTAGGAGACTTTTCATTTAAAGTTACCCCTTCTACACAGGAACTCAAAGCAGGAGAGCCTTTGAACTTAACGGTGGCTGTTTCTGGTAAAGGAAATTTAAACCTCCTTACCTTGCCTACTCCACTGGCGCATTCCGCTTTAGAGGTATACGATCCACAATATTCGGAAAAGCTAACACCAACTGCTTTCGGATTACAGGGAAATCGAACCAATAAATACACTATCATTCCACAGTATAAAGGCGAATACAACATCGACCCCATGGAGTTTTCTTATTTTGATCTAGCCTCAAAACAATACAAAACGATCAAAACGGATACGATAAAAATCCATGTTTTGGAAGGTCCAACTTTGCCAACCAACAAAGAAGTAGCAGGAACAGCTAGCCCAGATGATCAGGAATTTTTCCAAAAGAACAAAGCAACATTAACTTTTGTTGACCAACAACAAACAACGTATTGGAATACGTCCTTATTCTATTTCTTCTTATTTGCACCACTTGCAGCTATTCCGTTGTTTGTAGTGGGTAGTCGCATTCGTTCTGCAAGAGCCAATGACGTGGAAGGAAATCGATTGAGAAGAAATAATCGCTTAGCGAAAAAATACTTAGGAGAAGCGAAAAAACACATGAAGGACAAAGCGTTATTTTATGAGGCATTAGAGCGCTGTTTACACAACTTCCTAAAGGCAAAATTACAGATGGAAACCAGCGAAATGAGCAATGATAATATCACGGAAATTTTGCAGAAAAAAGCCATTACTACAGAGGCGATTCAGTCGTTTATGAGCCTTAAAAATGCTTGTGAATGGGCGCGTTATACCCCAACTGAACAAGTGAACATAGTAAAAGATTACGAAACGGCAATTGATGTAATCGATCAATTGGAAAAACAATTTAAATCCTAATGAAAAAGTTAACTTTTTATCTCGTATTTGCTTTGTTTGGTATAGGAACCTATGCCCAAACGGCTGATTGGCAAAAAACTTTTGACAAAGTAAATGAAACGTTTCAAAAGGAGCACTTTAAAGAAGCGATTGAAGGGTACTTAGCTTTAGCGAATTTCTATGAAAATTCGCCTGAACTGTATTTTAATCTTGCCAATGCATATTACAAAACTGGTGCTTATGTAGATGCCGTTTATTACTATGAAAAGGCCTTACAGTTAGATCCTACCATGCAGGAAGCAAAGACCAATCTCAATTTTACCAAGGAACACCTAGAAGACGATATAACCATTATTCAGGAATACAATAAAAAAGATATTGCCCACCAAACCCTAGGTAAGCTATCTGCCGACGGTTGGGCTATTTTAGCGACTTTCTGCAGTGTAGCACTACTCTTATTCTTTGTCGTATACTATAAGACGCCTAATAGCACAGGGAAGCGTCTTTTATTCGTTGCTATGGTACTCAGTGTGCTTGTGGGTATCTCCAGTATTTACGCCGCAGTTTTTGAAACAAATTACTCCAAAAACACCGCAATAGGTCTTGTATTTTCGGACAAAACCGAGCTAAAAGAAGAGGCAAAAAGCACCTCAACAACGCTAAGAGAATTGCACAAAGGAACTAAAGTTTTTATTCTGGATCGCAAGGGATTGTGGATCAACGTTCGCTTAGAAAATCAAGAACTAGGTTGGATAGACAAAGAGGCTATTCGCGAAATATAAGGCGAAAATTTAAATAGATTCAGGCGTAGGTGTTTGCAAAACATCGACGCTTTTTTCAAATAAATACCCCACCATTTTGAATAAACTAGGGAAAATATGTTCAGCAACAAACAAATAAACTTGATAGCTCTTTGCTTGAGCTAACGTTTCAGGCTGCACCAGTACAAAATGACGATTGATCTGATCAAATAGCGCATAGAGTAAACTCATCAGTAAGATAACGACTAAAACCTGGAAGAGGGCACCCAGCAAGCGATTGAACAAGCCCAAAAAAGCAACTTCAAATACTTTAGTAGCGACTTGTGCTGCCAATCGAACCACTAAAATAGCGAGAACAAAGGCTATCGCAAAGGACAAAACAGGCAAAAAACTAGATTCCCACCCCCATTTATGTTGTAAAAAATCCTTGACCACATTGGAAAACTTCAGTGCTCCCATGGTTCCGATCAAAAGCGACAAGAAAGCAACAACGGATACAAAAAAACCCTTTTTTATTCCTGTAAACACACCAAAAGCCAAAGCTAAAACCACTAAAATATCTAATACCATTCCAACCACATTTAATAGTTCACTAAATTATTATTTTTTTCTATAAATCTGCATCATAAGGAAATTGTATCTTTGTTTCATCAAACAAACAACAATATGGCAAGAGATGAACAATTAAAAAAGCGATGGGATGATGTGGTACACAAAATATCAACCCGCTTTGGCGACGGCGAAGTCCTCGATTTAGAATCAATCATCTATCTTATTGGCGTTCAAGAACTAGGTAAAATTAAAAAACGATATAAAAAAGACGATAAAGTTAATTTAATGCATATCGCAATATGCCGCCTACTTGAGCCCTATGGATATTATGAATTCGATCACTATGACGATGATGGTTGGCCCCATTACAACGTAAAAGAGCAATTACCTGCACTTCGAGCAGGTGAACAAAGTGTTCTAATGAAAGAAGCAATCGTCCATTACTTCTTAGAACTAAAATATATTGATTAAAACGCGCATAAATAAAAAATTAGCCTGCTTTAAATTTTATGTCTAAATGAAAAGCAGTAAATTTGCCTTTTACTTTACTTAAAATGATAGATAAAATAAAAGAATACATCGGCGAGGCAGAACATTTCCAAACTGATAACAAAGAACAACTAGAAGCTTTTAGAATTAAGTTCCTTTCGAAAAAAGGGATCTTAAATGAATTATTTGCCTACTTTAAAACCGTTCCTAACGATCAGAAAAAGGAATTCGGCCAGGCGATTAATACATTAAAAAGCGCCATTGAAACTAAAGTAAAAACCATCCAAGAGGAATTAGAATCTAAGAACGTACAAGGATTATATGGCGATCTAACTCGTCCAGGCTATCCGACACTTATTGGATCAAGACACCCGATTTCCCTTGTAAAAAATCAAATTGTTGATATTTTTAACAGCATTGGTTTTACTATTTCTGAAGGTCCAGAAATTGAAGACGACTGGCATAACTTCTCAGCATTGAACTTCCCTGACTATCACCCAGCACGTGATATGCAAGATTCGTTCTTTGTTCAGTCGAATCCACAACATTTATTGCGTACACACACTTCATCGGTGCAAGCACGCTATATGGAGGATCACAAACCGCCTTTGCGTACAATTTCTCCAGGTCGCGTATTTAGAAATGAAGATATTTCGTCTCGTTCACACTGTATTTTCCACCAAGTAGAAGGATTATACATTGATAAAGACGTGTCTTTTGCTGATCTAAAACAAACCTTATTGTACTTTACAAAAGAGATGTTTGGAAAATCAAAAATCCGCTTACGTCCTTCTTATTTTCCTTTTACGGAGCCAAGTGCTGAAGTAGATATCTATTGGGGATTAAAAACAGAAGTTGACTATAGAATCACCAAGGGAACAGGCTGGTTAGAAATCATGGGATGTGGAATGGTTGATCCAAACGTATTAACCAATTGTAACATCGATGCAAATGAATACAGTGGATTTGCTTTTGGTATGGGAATCGAGCGTATTGCTATGTTATTATACCAAATCAGCGATATTCGCATGTTCTACGAAAATGATGTTCGCTTCTTGGAGCAATTCAAATCAAACTTTTAATCGCATTTTCTTACAATATAAAAGCCCGATACAGTGTATCGGGCTTTTTTTGGATCGTATCTAATAAACTAAATTCAGTTACATATCCAATGATCAAACGTATTTTTAAAAGTCTTTTTTAAAGCCAAACATAAAACCATCTTTGAAGAATGCACTTCCTTGATAGGCGCGTACATAATCTACGCGGAACCCTTTCATGCTACCAATACCGATATTAGATAGTCCTACGGTAAACTCTTGATATACCTTTGCTTCTGATGTAGCTGCATTGTGATAGCCCGCCACTACATTCCACCCTGTCCATTTCAGCAAAGGCAAGCGATTCATAATAAATCCTTTGAAATTATACTCTAGGTGAGTTTCTAGATAGGATTTGTTGGTACTCAAACTATAATAAGGCAATAAGTTAAAAGAACTCATGCGGTCATTTTCAATATTCAAATGGGTTTCATTTCCTGAAAAATGCTTGTGATCGACATAAGCAATATCTTTTCCATTAAAAAAGTGTCCCCCTTTAACCGCATAGGAAAACTCGCCTTTGTTACCCAGTGTAATATCTTGTTTAATACCCACTGTAACTAAATCGTAGTTATAGCGATTTTCGCTACCTCCAAATGCTTTTTCGTATCCAACATTGATTTTTGGATATTTTGCATTGCGTATATACCAACGCTCCTCTGGATAAGAAATATAAGTCATACCCAAATTGATATTCGCTCCTACTTTGAATTTGTATAAGTGATGTAATTCAATTGGCGCGCTTAAATCGTTTAAAGGCGCTGTAGGATCATTTGACGTATAGGCTCTACTTCCGGTATAAAAAGAACCATTGGCGTTGTTAAACAGCGGTTTTCGCTGCTCGTATCCTACTTCAGCTCCTAAGCTGATCGCCTCATCGACAAATTTGCCCTTATACCCTACATAAGCCTCTTCGTTGTTATAGTATTTGGCAAAGTTCTTTCTAAAGAGCAAAGAAAACAAACTATTGAAAACTTCACTGATGTTATCCTTGTGAAACTGTTCTATTTTTGTTCCTCCTCTTACGTATACCGAAGATTTATTTAAGTCATTGAATTGATGACTTAAAGTACCGTAGGCACGAAAACGCTCAGAGGCAAATCCATAGTTAACATCCGCAGCAGCACGTGTATATGATTTTTTATCTTTTTCATACCAAGTCGCTGATAACCCCGTTCCCATATAAAAACCTTGAACGGTATTAAATCCAATTTTGTCTAATTCGATTAAACCATCATAATTCAACGTAAAGTGCTCCTTTTTACTTCTGTATCGGTATCCTGTAATCGGAGCAAGAACATCAAAGCGATTGCGTACCATTCGAATACTATCTCGGTAAGCTGGCGACTCAATTCGCTCGCGGATACTATCTTTAAATTGGTAGTCTTTGCTTTCTTCAACAGTTAGGGGATACAAACGTTGGTTTGTCCAGAAGTCGTCGTCTTTTTTATTGGCGTCTTTGGCAAAGGATAAAACTTCTTTTCCAAAATCGGCTCTTGTAAAATTGGGTGTAAAATTGTAGTTGTTGAATACGCTCAAAAAGACACCTTGTCCTTTGAATCCAAATAAGTTAATCAACATATCCAACGTTTGCGAACGCTTAACCCACGTTTGATTGGCTTCGTTGTAAAAGAAATTTTGACTGATAGCAATAGACTCGAGGAAAGGCTGTTGTAAGCTCACGCCAGTCACAGTAAGATCCACGCCATATAATGCTGCTGTATCATCGTCAATATAAATATCGCCAAAGAAAACGGGCTGATTTTTTACTTTTGGTGTTACTTTGATTTTATTGATTACTACGCCATTGTCTTTGAAAGTAGCCTCTAAGTTAAATCGATAAAAAGAAAATGCCTGATTGGCCAAAGGAGAAATCATTTGGATATCAAAATCGGCCATTCGAAATTGATTGTCGTAAAAATCATACATGGATTCATCGGCAGTATTAAAACTATAGCCGCTGTTGTTTCCACTAATCTTAGAGGCAACAATATGTTCTTTTAGTTGATTGGGTTTTTGATATTTTAATTCGGATACTGTTTCTGACAAGTACAGTATTCCCTGTCCTAAAGAGTCTAATCCGCTGGCTTTATCTTCACCAACATAGACTTTATCTTGTGCAAATTTGGGTATTTTCAAACTCTTGATCATTCCTTTGGAATAAAAATCGGCGGAGAAAGAGGCGACTCCTTGGGTATTTTTTGTCTTGTTGGCAATGGCTCTGCGAATAATTTCATCCGCAGGGTTCTTCCCCACCTTAATGACAATATCGTCCAATTGGAACTCTTCTTCTTGAAGCACCACATCTAGAGTTAAGGGTTTTCCTTCGTATTGGACGTTTTTTCGTTCTGTTTTATAACCTAAAAACTGAAAAGCAAAAGTATAATTGCCCGTGGACTTTGGTTTAATCTCATATTCTCCTTTGTCGTTACTGATAACCCCTTGCTGGGTTTGCTCCAAGATAATGGTCGCATAGCTAATGGGTTTTCCCGCTTGATCAACAAGCGTTCCGCTGACCTGTGCAAAAGAAAACAAAGACAGCGAACACACAAATAAGGTGATTAATTTTTTCATGTGATGTATGTTGGTTGATAAACGATAAGACGCTGCACTTTCATTTATGTTACATCACCTGCACTTTCTTTTGTGTTTATTCCCTAATTTACCTCTTTAAAAAAAGGGAGCATTTGCTATTTAGATTAGGAAATAACTCGGTATTTTTCAACTAATTGCACCAGTTCTGTCTGCAATTTTGGTTTGAGAATAAAGATAGCAATATAGCTCCACAAGCTCATTAAAAGTACCAGAAGGGCGATAAGCCCAATCACCCAGGCATTGACCTCAAAAGTATGTGTCATATTGGGCAGTTGAATAAAAATGGTACTAACCGATAAAAAAGCTCCTCCAGAATAGCTTTGAATTGCAACGGTCTCCAATAGGAATTTTCGCTGAGTCAAACGCTGTTGTTGCTTTAGTTTTCGCTGCCATAGGGTACCTATAATCATATAAATAGTTGTCAACCCAAAAAGCAAGCAAAAGAGAAACCAAACTCCATTTTCTTGATAAGTAACCCCTATAGTAAATAGGATCAAGTACAGCGCTATTGAAAAAATGATCTTTGGCAACGTAAAGAATGACATCAATTGTTTCAGCATCATTTTGATATAAACTTTAGTCAATCGATTGACCTTGACCTCTACCACATCGCTAAACCCAAAGATGCCAAACTTTTTAAATGCAATTTGCAGAGCCTGTTCAAAGGATACTTGTTCATCCTGCACCCATTGCGCTTCAATATCGTGAGCTAAGTGATCGACCAATTCCAACTCCACATCGTAAAACTCAACATAGTGTTGCCGTACAAAACGGTGTAATTGTTCAATTGCGGTTGGACTAAGTATCTTCATCGTTTATAAGGTTACTATTTTTGTTTTCTGTTCGTTCAAATCACGTTCAACCTTTGGAACTACCACAGCTTTTAATACATAAACGTACAATACAGTTACCGTAAGTATAAAAACAGAGAGCAGTGAAAGCGCTGTATTTTCAGTATTAAATCCCCGTGGTAGAATCCATCTAAACTCATAAAGCGTAATGAAATAATAGGGCCATACTTCTAAGTTGTACAGTACGGATTGCAACAGCCATTTTTTTTCTTTTGCCTTTTCTCTGACTTTTTTCTCCCGATGTAATTTTACCATTTGCACGACGATAAATAAAAATCCAAGGCCTAAAAATAGGTCTTCAACGAATCGTATTCCATATTGAGTAAGATACGTTTTTGCGAGGTAGAGTACTAAAAACAACGCCACTGACACAACAATTTTAGGTAAAGTAAAAAATTCCTTTAATAATCGAAAGCTCTCTTTATAGTAAGCGCTATTTAATTTGTTAATCTTTTGTTCCACCACATCGCTGAACCCAAAAACACCAAACTTTTTAAATGCAATTTGCAAAGCCTGTTCAAAAGATACTTGTACATCCTTCGCCCATTGCGCTTCTATATCGTGAGCTAAATGATCGACCAATTCCAACTCCACATCGTAAAACTCAACATAGTGTTGACGTACAAAACGGTGTAATTGTTCAATTTCTTGAAGTGTAACTTTTCTCTCCATATCTTCTACATTTTATAGCATTTGCCATTTAATTTGGTATACTTTCTCTTTGTGATAATCCATTCTCCACTGAATCAAATAGAACAACGTACTAATGCCTATCAATAAATACATATAAAAATACCAATCTCCAGAAGGCATGAGCCTAAATCGACTCACTCCTCCTATGATAATAATAAAACTCTGTATCATACCGAGTCTCTTGAATTCAACGCGCAGAAAAGTCCCTGTTGCCGTTTGTAATGGCATATTTTCTACTAAGCTGAAATTTCTTAGAAACATTATTACACAACTAATAAACAATAGCACTAAAATTCCCAATCCCCATACATAGTCCTCGCCTAGGGCTACTATGCCATGGAACAAACCCGCAAACAACAAGGTGGTCAGTACACCAAACAGACACGCTCGTCCACCTCGTTTAAAGCGTTCTTTTTTCCATTGTTGTGCAACAAAATACGGAATCCCTCTAAAAAATCCCTTGGCAGGTTTCAATAACACATCCCATTTTGCAATCACAAGAACAAAGGCTTCTTCGTAATTTTTTCCTGTATGAAGTTCTGTTTCAATATCCGAAGCAATATGATCGACTACTTCTGCTCGAAGATCGATATAATACAAGCGATAGTGTTCCAGTAGAAACTGGTCTATATGTTGGAGTTGGTGTGGTGTAAGATTAATCATCATTTCACTTTTTTACTGTCCTAAATTGATAAAGACGATAAGATAAATAGGTATTCACGGCAAATAAAAAACAAGAAGTGTATAGAATCGTTGGAGCCCGTTCTTCAAGAATAGTGGGTACATCCCACATCCAACCTAATAGGATCAGTAAAACAAGTAGTGCCATAACATTCAAATAGTTTAAATAATGTAGTTGTTTTTTATAATAATTGAGTGAAAAACTCTGTTGATGTTTCACTTGATGTAAACACTGTTGATTTATAAGCCACGAAAACAGCAAAAGACCCCAACTACTCGATGTTAAAATATAGTTTACTTCTCCTAGTAAGCTCAAGAAAAGTGAAAGACTAAGGATAATCCCCACATGAACCAACAGGTCATTTTTTATCAGCCGACGTGCAATAAAACGCGGAATGTTTTGATAGCCATTAAACCGCGAGGGGTGTAAATGAGGGTGCCATTGATTGAAGACATTCATAAAAGCGATCTTATACGATTGTCCTTGATTGATTTGTTCTTCAATCGCACAAGCAATATGATCTAATACCTCACCTCGTACCTCTTCATCTACTTGCATAGCGTATTGATCAACTAAAAAATCTTCCACTTGTTGCAATTGGTCTGTCGTGAGTGTTTGCATGCTTCCAGATTTAAATTATATCGATTGCGTTTTCACCTTGCGATACTGTTGCATCACCTGACTAGCAAAAAACACATTCAAGATCAACAAGTGAACAGCTACTACAAATAGATGATAGGGAGTCAAAAGAACATCTTGTGCAATGTCCTTTCTTAGGTGGAACATTGCCACGGTTAATGAGATGATATTCACTAGCATCACACTGCCCAAGACATGCATATAGAACTTCATTTCATAACTCTTTTGCTTAAAGAAGCGCTTTTGTACCACCACAGAAATAAGGAACCCAAGTAGGATACAGCCAAAACTAACCCAAGGAGTAGGCGTGAACTCCATAACCTGCAAACTCTCAAGGAGCCAGCTCATCAAAAATAAAAGGAAAAAAACGAGGTAAAACACGGCATCTTTACGATACAGTTGCTTTACGATACACGTAGGAATACCCTGTTTTCCCAGCACAGGTTTCAATTCAAAATGCCATTTTCCCAGCACATGTTGTTTTGCTTGTGTATACTCAACCCCTTGCTCAAGATACTCCTCAATTTCACAAGCGATATGGTCCACAACCTCATCGCGGAATGCTTGAAAATTCAGATCGTATTGTTGAATCAATCGGGTTTCTATTTCTAGTATTTGTTTGGTTGTCAGTTTCTTCATTTTTTATAAACTACGAGATTAAACATAGTACAAAACATTGTTTTTTCCGTCTTTTCTTCTTGCTATGCGTTATTTCGCTAACTTAAATTTTTGATGTTTACAATATTTTCTAAATCGCAGGAGCAAAAAGGAGTTGAAAATAAAATAGTAAACCAATAAAAAACTAAAATTAGACATCTGCTCATAGGTTCTCCAGATCATGTAAAAAACAACCACAAGAACAAAAGGGATTGCACTCTTAATCCAGGTACTCCTTGCTTTTCCTCTAAAAAAATCATAGCGATAATCCTGTATATGCTTTGATTCTTTATGTATAATAAAAACACCACAGGTATGTAAAACAAACAAAGAACTCATCAAGATGATCTGATTCCATTGTAAATACCAAGACGCCAGCAACAAGGGAATGGATAAAATCGCAGCGATCAGTAGCGATTGTAGCTCAACTTTTGTATACTCCTTATTGAATTGATTCAAAATAAAATGCGGAATTCCTTTGAATACTCCTTTCTCATCAGCAATCAATCGAACATTCCACGTTCTAAAAACTAGGGTTGTTGCTTCTTCATAGGTTTCTCCCTGATTCATTACTTCTTCAATCGCACAAGCGATGTGATCGAGAATCTCATATCGAATTTCATCCTGTTGCAACTCGTATTTTTGCAGTAATCGATCCTCAATGGACTGTACTTGTTCTAGGGTTAATTTTTTCATTTGCTCCATAATCTATTCGTTTATACAGTCTTAAGTCAATTTCAGGTTAACGATATTTTGCATGTTTCGAATGAAATTTTCCAATTCCTCCATCTTATTATCTGTTTCCTTTACACCACTTTCGGTCAATTTATAGTACTTTCTTACTCGTCCATCTACGCGTTCCATGTCCACATCTAAAAAACCATCTGCCTCCAACTTGTGCAGAGCTGGGTAAAGTGCTCCTTCGGTCAGACTCATCTCCCCTGTGGTAATTTCCTTTACTTTTTGGGTAATTTCATAGCCGTACATGCGACCGTTTTCAGCCAATAACTTCATGATAATTGTATTCAAGCTACCTTTGTATAGTTGTTGTTGCTTTGCCATATATAAGATTCTTAGGTATACAAATATAGTATTTTTTTTATACCTATAACTTATAGGTATAATAATTTTCGTTAATCTGAGTTCTAAAACTTCCTTTTACACCATGGGTTTTGTATTTTTGCCCAAAATAAACAGAACTAACCATGTCAAGATTCAACAATTTAACGGTAAAAGAGATTCGCAGCGAAACTCCTCATGCGGTTTCAATCGCATTGGAAATTCCGGCTTCCTTACAACAAGAGTATACCTTTGTTGCTGGGCAATATCTCAACATTAGCTATGAACATAACGGCAAAGAGATAAGACGAGCTTATTCGATCTGCTCGACCCCGCAAAGTGGAGAGATCCGCATTGTTGTAAAGAAAGTAGAACAAGGTATTTTTTCTACCTATGCTAATGATGTGTTGAAAGTTGGTGATCAATTGGCTGTAGAGGCTCCTGATGGACGATTTACTTTTAGTCCCAATCCAGAAGCATCAGCTAATTATGCAGCCTTTGCTGCAGGTAGTGGAATTACACCAGTTATGTCCATTTTACAAAGTGTTTTAACACAAGAACCCAACAGTAAATTTGTTCTGGTTTATGGGAATAAATCAAAAGAGGAGACCATCTTCCATGAGCAATTACACCAACTTCAGGAGCAATATCCTGAACAGCTTTATGTTCACTTTGTATATTCGAGAATGAGAGAAGGCGATTCTCTTTTTGGACGTATTGACAAAGCGGCCATCAATTTTGTAGTAAACAATAAACATCAAGATAAAACTTTTTCAACCTATTTCTTGTGTGGACCAGAAGAAATGATTGACTTAGTAAGTGATACCCTTCAGTCAAAAGGGGTAGAAAAAGAGCAGATTCTCTTTGAGATCTTCACCCCTAATACAGATGGGAACACCCCAGTAGAAGCACAAGGAGGAAGTACGAAAGTAACAGTTGTTGTAGACGATGAAGAATCGACCTTTGAGATGCCAAAGAGTCAAGCGCTTTTAACTGGCGTCTTAGATGCTGGTATTGATGCGCCTTATTCGTGTCAGGGAGGAATTTGTAGCTCTTGCATGTGCCGTATTACTAAGGGATCTGCAACTATGAAACGCAATAGTATACTGACTGATGATGAAGTTGCTGAAGGATTAATTCTATCGTGTCAAGCGATTGTCACTTCAGATGAAATCCACATCAACTACGATGATATATAGTAAAAAAGGCTACAGTTGCAGCCTTTTTTATGTCTTATTTTTTCTTAAAATAAAGGTATACCTTTTCGTTGTGTTTAGTACGCGTAAAATTGGACATTCTGTCTTCAATACGCAGGTATTCTCCTTGAAATCCAACTTCCAGACGGATATGATTCTTCGTATCATGAGGCACCGCACTAGGATTAGACTGATCAGATGAACCAATCAATGTAGCCAAAACACCCTCGTTTTCTAAAAACATTTCAGAAAGCATAACCGCTACCGTACCTGAACAAGATCTGTTTTTTTTGTAGTAAATCATATGGTTTAGCTCTGTTCCTTCATAAAAGATGGTCATAAAATCCTTACGTGCACATGTTGTACTAGTCGGTGTGATCATCCCTACTTTTTGATCTGCTATTTTTATCCCTACATATGCGTAATCGCCCTCATCAAGATCATTCATACTACTCAAAGGCGTATAAGGTAAGGAGAAAATAGGATCTATTTCTTTTGTATCATCAGAACTTGAGCATGACAAAAATAGACTACTTACCAAAACAAGTACCGATCCAATCCAATATTTCATATTATATATTTTTTTGCAAAAATAACAAAATTTTAAATATAGCTTATGAATTCAATTTAAACTATTCGTTTTTTTTTTCAAAATATAAATATACTTTATCCACTTTAGCTGGACGCGAGTAGTGAGACATGCGATCTTCGATACGCAAATATCTTCCTTGGAATCCAATTTCAATATCGCCCTCAAAACGTTCATTACTATCTGAGGGAACCAAAACCATATCTCCATTATCTGCCTTTTCATAGGTACCCGCCACATATAAATTTGTATTCAAAATGCCTGGCTGCACTATTCTATTTTGAGTTAGCCTTATATTATCATAGCCTTTACAGTTAATACCACTTCTTTTATAGTCTAATCGGACAAGCATTTCATCATCGTTGTAAAGAGCAACAATTTTATCCTCTTTCAAACAGGTTTCCTTCGTGGAAGGAATTAGTTGTGTTTTATATCCCTCTATTTTAATTCCTACGTAAAAATAGGTTTCTTTACCCAATTCTGACAAGTCGGTTAATGGTGTATAAGGTAGATTATACACATCATAGGCGGCTTCCTTATTATCATCACTTGAGCAAGAAATCATCGTAAATCCTACTATAAAGGCAAGCGCTATCATTTGTAATTTTAGTTTTTTCATAATCCTAAGTTTAACATAAATTTAAACTAAAAAAAGCATAGAAACAAATCTCTATGCTTTTTTACAATTAATCACAACACTAAACGTACTAGTTTTTTTTGGATTTGTTCAAAATCAAAGGCTTGAAATACAGTATAAAATTCTTTTTTAATTTCGTCATTCATCAAATTACCTATACTTCCTTGATGAGTGTGTACCACATTTCTTTCGGGTTGATAGGATCCTTCTTCAATAGCTAAACCGATTTGTTTATACGCTTCTCTAAAAGGAATTCCCTTTAAAACCAAGGCATTTACCACCTCAACACTGAACAAATAATCATATTTTGTATCCGCTACGATTTCGGGATTAACTTGTATGTGATTCAACATCAGCTGCGTCATTGCTAAACACTCTTTTAACGAGGTGAAAGCAGGAAACAAATTTTCTTTAAGCAATTGTAAGTCACGGTGATATCCTGCGGGTAAATTTGTGATCATCAATGCAATCTCATTGGGCAAGGCTTGTATTTTATTACAACGTGAACGAATCAATTCCAATACATCGGGATTTTTTTTATGTGGCATAATACTTGATCCCGTAGTTAAATGAGCTGGAAAAGCAATAAAATTATAATTTTGACTCATATACAAACAACAATCCATAGCCCATTTGCTTAATGTTGCAGCAATAGCACTCATGGCCTGTGCCACAATACGCTCACTCTTTCCTCTTCCCATTTGCGCGTAAACCACATTGTAATTCATGCTTTGAAAACCCAAAAGATCCGTAGTCAGTTGGCGATCTAATGGGAAAGAAGACCCATAGCCCGCAGCAGAACCTAACGGGTTTTTATTGACTACTTTCCAAGCGGCTAACATCAATTCTAAATCATCAACCAAACTCTCTGCATACGCGCCAAACCATAGCCCAAAAGACGAAGGCATAGCCACTTGTAAATGCGTATAGCCAGGCATGATCACGGCTTTGTGTTGGTTGCTCAGCTGTTGAAATGTGTCGAAAACCACTTTGACTTGTTGCACCAAACTTTCGAGTTCATGACGGAAATACAGCTTTAAATCAACCAAAACTTGATCATTTCTAGAACGACCGGCGTGGATTTTTTTTCCTGCCTCACCGATTCTTCTAGTCAAAAGCAACTCCACTTGAGAGTGAATATCCTCCACATCGTCTTCAATCTGAAACTTCCCCTCGACAATCTCTTGATAAATTGCCTTTAATTCTTTTTGAATAGAAGCCAATTCTGTGGAGGTTAAAAGCCCTATTTGCTGTAACATTTGCGTATGGGCCAATGATCCCAGCACATCAAAAGGCGCTAAGTTCATGTCCAATGCTCTATCTTGACCAACAGTAAATGCGTCAACTGCTTGATCCACTGTTGTATTTTTTTGCCATAATTTCATCTTACTTCACGATTTGATTCAACATTTCAATATAGAGGTTGATTCCCTCTTCAATTTCATCGATATAAACATATTCATCTGCCGTATGCGAACGAGCAGAATCACCAGGACCACATTTTAAAGAAGGAATATCCAACAGCGCTTGATCACTCGTTGTCGGTGATCCATAAGTGGTGCGTCCCAATTGAATACCCGCTTGTACAAGGGGGTGATCTTTCGCTATAGACGAGGGTTTTAAACGCGTTGAACGTGCGTAAACCTCACAGTCTACATGTTGTTTGACAATTTCCAATACTTCTTCATTGGTATAGGCATCCGTTACGCGAATATCCACAACAAACTCGCAAGTAGCTGGAACAACATTGTGTTGCGTCCCAGCCTGAATCATCGTCACACTCATCTTAATAGGACCAAACGCAGTCGAAACTTTCGGAAACTGATAGCTGTTAAACCAAGTAATATCTTGAATCGCTTTGAAAATAGCATTTTCCCCCTCATTACGCGCTGCATGCCCTGAACGTCCTTTTGCTACACAATCTAACACCATCAAGCCTCGTTCTGCAACAGCTAGCTGCATTTGTGTGGGCTCCCCCACAATAGCGAAATCCAACGTTCCTAATTTTGGAAGAACGTACTCCAATCCAGCTGTACCAGAAATTTCTTCTTCTGCTGTAGCGGCCATACAGAAATTATATTTCAAATTTTCTTGTTTGTGGAAATATAAAAAAGTAGCCAACAACGAAACTAAACACCCTCCTGCATCATTACTTCCCAATCCATATAGTTTACCCTCACTACGTGTAGGTGTAAAGGGATCTCGGGTGTAGTCTTTATTTGGACGTACCGTATCGTGATGCGAATTCAACAGAATGGTTGGTTTATTCGCATCAAAGTGTTGATTAAATGCCCAAACATTATGGAGTTCGCGATGTACTTCTACTCCGTGATTCGCTAAAAATTGGGCTAGTATTGTTGCCGTTTGATCTTCTTCTTTACTAAACGAAGGGGTAGCAATTAAGTGCTCTAGCAGCTGTATGGCTTGGGTAGTTAATTCTTTTTTCATTTTTTATTTGGTTAATATGGGCTAATCGTTGTACCTGCTTTTGGGTTTAAAAGGTCTTCTGCTTGTTTGATGCAAACGCGATGTACATTTTGTTCAACAGCAGCTAGGGCATTGACTATTTTTGGCAGCATCCCATCTGCAATAACTCCTTCTTCTTTTAATTGATTAAAGTTGAACGAGTTAATCGTATCGATTACAGAGGCATCATCGTGTATATTGCGCAAGACTCCCTTGCGTTCAAAACAGTAGACCAGATCAACTTGATAATGCGTAGCCAAGGCTATAGCTAAATTTGAAGCTATGGTATCCGCATTTGTATTTAATAATTGTCCTTCTTCATCAGCTGTAATAGCCGAAAATACAGGACAAAGCCCTAATTCAAGCAATTGTTTTAAACGCGTACTATTAACCTCTCGCGGTGTAAAATCACCAACTAATCCGTAATCTACCTGGGTTATTGGGCGTTTCTTACTGATTATGAGTTGTCCATCGGCTCCTGAAACCCCAAAAGCATCACATGTTCTCTTTTGCAATTGAGCGACAATTTGTTTGTTTATCAATCCAGCATACACCATAACCGTCACAGGCAACAAGGCTGCTGTGGTAATGCGTCTTCCCTCCACCATTTCGGTCGAAAGCCCTAATTGTCCTGCCAATTTTGTTGCCAATTTCCCTCCTCCATGTACTAAAATCTTTAGGGTATCAAGTTGTGTAAAAGCATCTAAAAATTGGTTCAATGCCTGTTCATCATCCACAATATTTCCCCCTATCTTAATTACGGTTAGTTTTTGCATTTTTACTTATTTTTCAACATTTCTTGTAAGACTGCTTGCGCTGCCCATACTCTATTTCCAGCTTCTTCAATGACAATCGAATGTGCGCTATCCAAGACTTCAGAAGCAATAACGAGATCGCGTCTTACTGGTAAACAGTGCATAACTTTGGCTTGATTGGTTACTTTCAGATGCTCTAGGGTTAACATCCAGGAAGCATCTGTACACGTAATCTGACCATAGTTTTCATAGCTAGACCAGTTTTTTACATAGACAAAATCCGCCTCTTGTAATGCCTCTTTTTGATTGGTTAAAATCGTTGCTCCTTGAGTAAATTCCTCCTTTAGCCCATAGCCTTCAGGGTGTGTAATAACGAAATCAATTAAACCTTCTTTTTCTGCTTGTACCATCCATTCAGCAAAAGAATTTGGTACTGCTTGTGGCAAGGACTTAACATGTGGCGCCCAAGTTAAAACAACCTTCGGTTTCTTTTTTTGTGGACTATATTGTTTTGTATCAGTGTCATATTCAAAATCACCTTGCTCAATAAGTGTAATTAAATCCGTAAAACTCTGCAAAGGGTGTCTGGTTGCCGTTTCTAAGCTCACCACAGGTTTGCCACAATATTGAGCGAATTTGTGAAATAATTCTTCCCTGTAATCTACCTCAACATCCTGTAACCCTGGAAAAGAACGCAACCCCAATATATCACAATATTGTCCCATGACAGCTGCCGCTTCTCTGATGTGTTCTGCTGTATCTCCGTTCATGATCACTCCATCCTTCGTTTCCAAAGCCCAACCATCCGAGGTCATATTCATCACCATCACCTCCATGCCTAAATTCATCGCTGCCTTTTGCGTACTCATACGAGTACGCAAACTCGGATTTAAAAACACCAAACCAAGAACCTTGTGCTTGCCTAAGTGTTCATTTTGAAATGGATTCGCCTTACACGTCAATGCAGTGTGTACTGCCTCTGATAAAGAAGGAATATCGTATATTGAAAAAAACTGTTTCATCGGTTCTTGTATTAGTATTGTTGTAATCTTTTACTGAATTTAGTTAAGAATAAGTCTGCATCGTCTTTGGTAAGATTTAAAGCTGGCAATAAACGAATAACATTAGGGCTTGCATTACCTGTAAAAATGTGATCTTTAAATAGAAGATCTTGGCGTAAATCCTTTAATTCGACAGGCAAATCAATTCCGATCATCAATCCTTTTCCACGTACTTCTAGTATTTTATCCAACTTGCTTAGTTCATCTAACAGATAGGCTCCCGTTATTTTAGCTTGTTGTACAAGTTGTTCTTGTTGCATCACTTCTAAAACCGCAACTGCTGCTGCACAAGCGAGGTGATTCCCGCCAAAAGTAGTACCCAATTGACCATGCCAAGGTTTGAATTGTGGTGCGATGGCTAAGGCTCCGATAGGAAAACCATTGCCCATTCCCTTCGCCATGGTGTAAATATCGGCTTGTACCCCAGCATCAGTAACGGCATAAAAAGAGCCCGTTCTACCATATCCACATTGAATCTCATCTGCAATGAAAACCGCACCATACTGTGTCGTTAACGTTCTAATTTTTTGCAAAAAAGTCGGCGTAGCTACTTGAATTCCCCCCACCCCTTGAATTCCTTCAATTATTACAACTGTAACCTCCTCTCCATAAGAGGCAAATGCTTGTTCCAACGCTTGTTCATCATTAAATGGCAGAAAAACCACCTGATCTGTTTCATTAACAGGAGCGAGTATCTTGGGATTAGCAGTAGCTGCCACAGCCAGAGATGTTCTTCCATGAAATGCATGTTCAAAGGCAATTACCTTTTTTCTTCCGTTGTGAAAAGAAGCTAGCTTTAACGCATTTTCATTGGCCTCTGCTCCAGAATTACACAAAAACAGTTGATAATCCGCAAGACCAGCAACTTTTCCCAATAAAGTGGCTACTTGTTGTTGCAGTGGGATTTCAATCGAATTGGAGTAAAACCCCAGTTGATCCAATTGCTTTTTTAACGCGTTAACATAGTGGGGATGAGTATGCCCAATAGAGATAACGGCGTGCCCCCCATAGAGATCCAAGTACCCTTGTCCGTTTGTATCAAAAACATAACTTCCTTGTCCTTTAGCAATTTCAATTGGATTTAAAGGATATACATCATATAGTTTCATCATAATATGTCGATTTTAAAAAGCGGATGCTTTTAGCGTTAAACCTGTTTTTTCGTCTAATCCGAATAAAAGATTCATATTTTGAACGGCTTGTCCGGAAGCACCTTTCAATAAATTGTCAATAGCACTTGTGATCAACACATCGTTTTGGTGTTTTTCAATCGAAATCAAGCATTTGTTGGTGTTTATTACTTGTTTTAAGTGAATTCCTTCCGTACTAAAATGAGTAAATGGATGTGTAGCATAATAGCTGGTGTACAACATTTGTAGATCATCTACTGCTAAAGAAGACTCGAGCACAACACTTGCAAAAATTCCCCTTGTAAAATCACCTCGTTCCGGAATAAATTTAATTGCTGGAGCAGTATGAGGTTGCAACTGTGTCAAACTTTCACCTATTTCCTCCAAATGTTGATGCGTAAAGGCTTTATAAACTGAGGTATTGTTCGCTCTCCAACTAAAGTGAGACGTAGTTGCTAAACCTTGTCCTGCACCAGTAGAGCCTGTAACAGCCTGTACGTAAATAGATTTAGGCAACAATTGTTGTTCAGCCAAGGGCAACAATGCCAACTGGATAGCCGTTGCAAAACAGCCTGGATTAGCTATACATTGCGCGTTTTTAATTTGTGCTCTATTCAATTCAGGTAGTCCATATACGAAGGAATTCTCCTGTTTTTTCAATCTAAAGTCTTGACTTAAATCGATGATTTTAACGTGTGATTCGAATGTGTTTTCTTGTAAAAACACCTTGGAATCCCCATGGCCCAAACAAAGAAAAACAACGTCAATAGCCTCTGTTACTTGATCAGTAAAGAGCAAATCCGTATCGCCAAATAAATCCGTATGTACACGGTAAATCGGTTGGTTAGCATGGCTATTTGAATGCGCAAATACCAACGTTACTTGTGGATGCAAGAGCAACAAGCGCAAGAGTTCTCCACCTGTATAGCCTGCTCCTCCAACAACGCCAACCTTAATTTTATTTGTACTCATCTGCTGTTGCATTTACTTTGTGCCAAATCATCACCTGATTGCCAAATATTTTAGAAAATCCCTTTACATCCTCACCCGTCCACATCGTGTTCATCTCTCCATAGCTTCCGAAATCATTGGACATCAAATCGAATTTTGATTCAATTCCCTGAACGGTAAAACGATGTGGATGAAGCGTAATCCACACTTTTCCACTTACCGTTTTTTGGGTGTTAGACAAGAATGTTTCAATATCACGCATAATGGGATCGTGAAATTGTCCTTCGTGTAAATAGTTGCCATAGAATGCGCTTAATTGTTCTTTCCAACTCAACTGCCACTTGGTAAGAGTGTGTTTTTCTAAGGTGTGATGTGCCTTGACCAAGATAAGAGGAGCAGCCGCTTCAAAGCCCACTCTTCCTTTGATTCCAATGATCGTATCTCCCACGTGAATATCTCGTCCTATCCCAAAGGGTTGTGCTAAAGCTTGTAGTTGTTGGATGACTTCGGTAGGCTTCATGTTAATTCCATTTAGCGCCACTGGTTCTCCGTGATCGAACAGGAGTTCTACAACTTCATCCGCTGTTTTAGTCACTGGAGTTGGCCAGGCTTCTTCTGGTAAATATAGATTAGAAGTTAAGGTTTCCTTTCCACCTACTGAAGTTCCCCACAACCCTTTGTTAATAGAATATTGTGCTTTCTCTGCATTTATTTCCACTCCGTGCTTCGCTAAATAAGCAATCTCTTCCTCTCTGCTGAGTTTTAAATCGCGAATGGGTGTAATAATGGTAACATTTGGCAGTAAAATATTGAAAATCATATCAAAGCGAACCTGATCATTCCCCGCACCTGTACTACCGTGGGCTACTGCTGTTGCCTGTATTTTCTTGGCATAGTTTGCAATCGCTGTCGCTTGACATACGCGTTCTGCACTCACAGATAAAGGATACGTAGCATTTTTCAATACATTACCAAAAATCAAGTACTTGACACAATCGTTGTAATATGCTTGTGTTTCGTCAATTGCCGTATGAGAAGTGACACCTAATGCATAGGCTTTGACTTCGATTTCTTTTAATTCATCTGCAGAAAAACCACCTGTATTGACTACCACAGAGTGCACGTCATACCCCAATTCTTCTTTCAAATAAATAGCACAGAAACTCGTATCGAGGCCACCGCTAAAAGCTAAAACTATTTTTTTATTCATCTTGTTCATTGTTACATTTAAAATAAGTGCGTTTTCTTCACCGTTTGTTTAATCTTCATTTGCAATCTTTTCAGCAATGAATATTTTTTTTGCATTTCCTTTAATCGTTCTTTTGCCTTTGTTTTCTGATCGATTTTGGATCGCAATTCCCTTTCTTTTTCGATTGGATCCCATAACATGGAGGTACACAGGCAATTCTTGCGTTCTTTGCTTTGTAAAATTGAAAAGTTGATGCAACTTTCACATCCCTTCCAAAAAGATTCATCCTGTGTAAGTTCGGAGTAAGGAACAGGTTCATAGCCTAGATCAGAATTAATTTTCATTACAGCGAGTCCTGTGGTTAATCCAAAAATTTTTGCTTGTGGATATTTTGATCGAGATAGTTCGAAAATGCGCTTTTTAATCACTTTAGCTAAGCCTTCTTTTCGAAATACAGGATTGACAATCAAGCCCGAATTGGCAACATATTCTCCATGACTCCATGTTTCGATATAGCAAAATCCCGCCCAAGTTCCATCTTGATGTAAAGCAATCAAAGCTTTGCCTTCGAGCATTTTATTCGCTACATATTCGGGTTGTCTCCTTGCAATTCCCGTACCGCGAGCTTGAGCTGAAAGGGCCATTTCCTCGCAAATTTGTGCAGCATAACCAACGTGTATTTCATTCGCTGGTATAACGATAAACTGATTTGAATTCATCTCAAAAACAGGTAGTTAGAATTCAACAAAGCCAATAGAAAAGACCGCTAAACGCGCGAATTCTCCCTTTCAATCTCGTTGAAATACATTAAAAATTGGATAGATTTATTGAGTTGGGAAACCGTGAGATTCCCAAAGATACAGGGTGCTTAAAAAATTAAGCCCGTGACCGCGATGACCGCGAAGTAGATAACAAGAAAACCGCAGCAGTAGCTGGCGCTATGCTGTGTGCTAAAAACGTAATATGTTGTACTGTTTTTTTCATTTCTTGTGTGTACCCTGATGGGTTGGTACAAAGTTTTCTAATAATAATTTTAATATGCAAGCGTTTTTAAAAAAAATAATATTTAATTTTCAAAACGCTAATTTTCAATGCATTAATACTTTTATATTCCGAATAAAACACAAAGAAAAGTTTTTATATACATCGATACACAAAAACCAAGCCAAAAAAAAGGCTACTTTGAGAGTAGCCTTTTCTTCCATGCTGCAAGAGCATTTATTTACTTTTGTATTGTGATTGTCTTGTACGTATACACTTTGATATTTCCTAAAAGCGCTTTATTATTCTTATAATAACTTATTGCTTTAGTCGGATAACCCATGGAATTAAATTCGTATTCTGTAACCCATTCAACACCTTCATAATCCTTATAGGTAACAACATTGTTTTTCGCCATTTTTGACAGCGTTAACGGATAGGTAGACTCATAATCGTTATATAGCAAACTAATATTCATCTGGGTATATGGATTCAGTTTATCGTCATAGGTGAAAAATTCTTGTTCTCCATTGTCAGCCGGATCAAAGGCACGGATTATATTTCCATTGCTGTCGTATTCGTAGTTTATCGTATGACTATCGTTATCCATACTAGTAGTAATCGTGCTAATTTGCTTTTGTGCATTATACGCATACGTTTTCAGTTCACCTTCGGTTGCTTCAAAAGATTTCGTAAGCAATCCTTGACTGTTGTATTCAAAATTTTCATCGTACCAAGACTCATTCTTACTCAAATCTACTACATGTAATCTAGTGATCAGATTGGCATCGTTGTATGTAATCGTAGATTTTGTTTTGTTCAGATACCCTCCACCAACAGGTATTTCATCTAATTGATTGCTCTCCATCCCAACTACTTGGTTCTTTTGATCATAAGAAAACACATGCGTTGTCTGGCTATAAAGTTCCGTTTTTATCAACTCTCCATTCATGTAATGAGAAGAATACTCCGTTTCTTCCATGCGATCCAAAACAACTAGCGTAATTTCTTCTTCTGGTTTCTCTTCTCCTGGTTTCTCTTCTCCTGGTTTTTGGGCGTCTGTTGAATTATCATCAGATGTACAATTGAAGGCAAGACAAGCAATAAAGCAAATCCCTACCGTTTTTAAAATCTTTTTCATTTTATTTTAATTAAATTTTGCACAAAAATAACTTCTTTTCACGATCAAAATTGCCCTCTTATAACTTTTATCGCAAATAACAAAAACACACCTTTTACCTCAAAAAAGTCAATTAGGATCTCATTTCGATTGCACTAAAAGCATAAAAAAACTCCTTTCAATATAAAATTCCTATCTTCTTTTTTACTCTAAACCAACTTTTTTCACCCTTTAATTCATTGATAAAAGAAAAAAAGAGGATGTCTTTCGACATCCTCTTTTCTTATTTTATTTAGACTTAATTCCTATTTAATTAATAACTCAATAGGCTTTTCACTTCATAGGGTTTCAATTTCTCTCGTCCATGTAAAAACGAAAGTTCCATTAAGAAATTTACTTGTACAATTTCTCCTCCTAAACGTTCTACCAGTCGACATACGGCTTCAGCGGTTCCTCCTGTTGCCAGTACATCATCGTGAATCAACACTTTTTCACCTGGTTTAATGGCATCAGCATGAATTTCCAATACATCTGTTCCATACTCCAGTTGATATTCTTGTGCAAGGGTATCAAAAGGCAACTTACCCGGTTTACGAACAGGTACAAATCCGGCATGAAGTTCTTTAGCCAATAACGTGGCGAAGAAAAACCCTCGGCTTTCCATCCCCACAACGCGATCTACTTTTTTATCTCCTACCAACGCTAACAATTGTTGGGTAGCAGCTTCCATCGCAGCTGCATCATTTAAAAGCGGGGTAATGTCTTTAAAACCGATTCCCTCTTTTGGAAAATCTTGAATATCCCTAATGTAATGCTCTATCTTCATAATTTCCTATATTCACTCGTTGTATGACTCTATTTCTTACTTACCTGCTGCTACAGCCATCACTTTGTTACAAACCAGACTTGGGTCGATGGTACGCATAGCGTCTTCATACCCTTCTACCTTTTTATTGCCGTAAACTGACGTAGGCAATAAGGGGTATTTTTCACGATCTGCAGTAAGGCAATACTCCAAGGGTTGATTGAATGGAGCAAAACCAGCATAGGGATGTGTAGCGCCCCACAAAGTTACGACTTTTACCCCTAACATCGCTGCAATGTGTGCATTTCCAGAGTCCATAGACAACATCACATCTAAGTGTTGAATCAAATTCATCTCCACCTCTAATTTTACCTTACCTGCCATAACAATGACATTGTAATTATCTCGTTTCAATTGATTGAGCAATGCGATTTCTTTTTCTCCTCCTCCAAAAAGAAAGATCAAATTATTTTCTTGTTCGGCTAATTCGTCCACCACTTTTTGCATTAAATCCAGGGGATAAACTTTGCTGTCATATTGTGCAAAAGGGGCAATACCTATCCACATTTTACCTGCTTCTTTGCTATACTCTTCTAGTTCTGGAGCTAAATTGGGAACAGCGGGAAAAGTAGGGTGTTGTACCGCTACGGAAAAGCCGAGTTTACTTAAAGTTTGCAGGTGATTTTCAACCATTGTTTGCACGGGTTGAAATACTTTATTCTCTGCGCGAGTCAACGCTTTTTTAGCTGCTCTTCCTTTGTCTAGTGCTGCTGTTGGCACTCCCGAAAGCTTGCATAACGTACGAACAATTTGCGCACGCAATACATTGTGGAAATCAGCAAAGTAATCGGGTTTTATTTTTTTGATATCTCGATATAAACGAATCAAACCTAAAAATCCTTTGTGTTTTTTCTTTACATCTACGGGATAGAAATCTACGCGCTGCATGCCCTTAAAAAAAGGTTTGAAAAAAGGACGCGAAACAACAGTAACGCGAATGTTAGGATGCTGTTCGACTAGCGCTCGAATCACTGGAACAGTCATGGCTACATCACCCATGGCTGATAATCTAAAAATAACAATATGTTGTAACCCTTTCACTAAACTATGTTTTATGTGGAACAAGAAAAGCGTGATTATCCACGCTTTAACAAACAAAAGTAATTTTTTTTACTGATACAAAAAAAGATATTTTCTCCCGTTATTCATTCTTGCACCTCTCAAATTGAAGGGGCAACAAAATGGCATAAAAAAGACATGTAAAATTACATGTCCTTTTTCTTATTTTTTATTTTGATACAAGACTGGATTTAACTCCTCATCATTGTACATTTTCATTTGTTTATACACTTTCATGTATTTATCTCCGTTGGCGATATCATGTAACAAATCGTCAATTGCCGTAGATAAATCTTGTTTTTGCTCTAACAAAACATCTAATTTCTCTTGGCACTTTGCACGATGCTCTGGTGTAGCTTCAGGTCTTGTTGCCTCTTCGCGCATATGATAAATCTTCAATGCCAAAATAGAGTAACGATCGATAGCCCAAGCAGGACTTTCCGAGTTAATTTTTGCTTCTGCTTTTACCTGTACATCTTTGTATTTGTTCAAGAAATAGCTGTCAATGTATTCAACCATATCAGTTCTTTCTTGGTTTGATGCATCAATTCTTCGCTTTAACGCTAAAGCAGCGACAGGATCAATCTGTGGATCGCGAATAATATCTTCAAAATGCCATTGAACCGTATCAATCCAATTTTTTAGATATAATAAATGTTTGATATCATCTTTCGGATATGGATTGCTAATTGGCTGATCTACATTATCGTATTTATGATAGTCACGAATACTCTCTTCGAATATTGGAAATGCTAATGTTGAAAACATAGGAATAATTTTATTTACAAATATAGTTTTAATACTTTTATGGTACTAATTATACCGTTATGAAAATTCACTATATTTCCGAGGAAAATAGCATTTTAAATCATTTCTTAGCCCAGCTTCGCGATGT
>JASLHL010000295.1 GCA_030152225.1 Flavobacterium sp.
AATAATCGTCTCCAAAAACTGCTAGTTTTTGACGTAAACCCATAGCTGTTTGGGTAATAAAATGAACTAAATTTTGTGGCACTCCAATCGGTAATTCTCCTAGAAAATTAGTCTCATGCGCGCCAATTGGATTAAAATAACGAAGTAAAACCACATTAATACCTGAAACTTTAGCGACATCACTTATTATTTCCTCCCCTATTTGCTTGGTATTACCATAAGGTGAAAAGGCCTCCTGTATAGGTGCATCTTCCATAATTGGCATTTTTTCTGCCTGCCCGTAAACCGTGCATGAAGAACTGAATATAAAACTGACTTCCGTTTTCTTCTGCAATTCTTGCAATAGATAAATAAGTGCAGAAAGATTATTCTCATAATATAAAAGCGGATTTTCTACACTTTCACCTACTGCCTTAGATGCAGCAAAATGAATCACCCCTTCTATATCTGAATACTGACTAAAGAAACGCTGTACTTCCGACTTGTTTCTTAAATCTAAATTTTCAAAAAGAGGTGCTTTCCCAGAAATTTTTTCAATTCCATTTAAAACATCCAAAGTGGAGTTGGATAAATTATCGATAATAACCACCTCATAACCCTGAGCTTGAAGTTCGACCACTGTATGAGATCCAATAAACCCCAAACCTCCCGTTACCAATACTTTCATAATTCTAATACATTATTTATTTAGGATTATCGCGTCTCGTTAGTCTCTGTTTCGCTTTCTTATTTCTAGAAACCCTTTTTTGAGTCGCGATACCATGTTCCAAATTATATAAAAAACAATAGGCGAAAGATACATCCTTTCGCCTATTTACTTTTTTTATTTTGTTAAGAATGATAAAATTGAAGTCGTAATAAACTCAATCTGATCATCATCTAATTCAGAATGCATTGGAAGAGACAGTACTTCTTGAACCAATTGATTGGTTACTGGAAAATCTTCTTCTTTATATCTTGGATCTACATATGCCTTTTGATTGTGCAAAGGTATCGGATAATAAATAGCACAAGGAATATCTAAAGATTGCAAATGCTGCATCAAAGCATTTCTATCTGCATCTATAATTCTTAAAGTATATTGATGAAAAACATGGCTGTTTTCCGTTTCAGAAAAAACAGGCGTTATTATATTAGGATGATTCGCCAAAGCAGTGCTGTATTTCTTAGCTGCGCTTTTACGAGCTACATTATAAGCATCCAATTTCGGTAGTTTTACATTTAAAACCGCTGCTTGAATACTATCTAATCGCGAATTTACCCCCACTACATCATGATGATATCTTTCATACATTCCGTGGTTAACTATTCCTCTAATAGTATGAGCTAATTCCGCATCATTAGTAAAAATAGCACCACCATCACCATAACATCCTAAATTCTTAGAAGGAAAGAATGAGGTTGCCGCAACATGTCCGATACTACCCGCTTTTTTTACCGTACCATCCGTAAAGACGTAATCGGCACCAATTCCTTGAGCATCATCTTCAATCACGTATAAACCATGCTCTTCTGCCAATTTCATAATGGCCTCCATAGGAGCAACTTGTCCAAAGAGATGAACGGGAACTATGGCTTTAGTTTTTGGTGTAATCGCCTTCTTAATCGCTTCAACAGAGATATTAAACGTATTGGGGTCAACATCTACCAACACCGGTGTTAACTGCAACAAAGCAATCACCTCCACAGTAGCAGCAAAAGTAAAGTCGGCAGTAATCACTTCATCTCCGGGCTTAAGCCCCAAAGCCATCATCGCTATTTGTAAAGCATCGGTTCCATTAGCACAAGGAATCACGTGTTTTACACCTAAATACTGTTCCAAATTAGCTTGAAAACGGTGTACTTCAGGCCCGTTTATATACGTTGAATTTTCTAAGATTTCTTGAATCCCCTTATTTACAGCATCTTTGATTCCCTCATATTGACTCTTTAAGTCAACCATTTGAATTTTTCTCATGATTTATTGTATTTTAGACCGTCTTTTTAGCGCTCCTTTTCAGTGAAATTAGCCTTAAAAAAACGTTTTGTTTTACTCTTAATAAGCCTTACAAAAGTAATAATTTATTGCGGGTATCTCCTATTCTTAATCAAAAGAAACGTATTTTAGCCCTACAAAAATATCAGCATGTTTTTCTTATACAACCTCTTTACAATAGTCGTTAGCTTCGCTTTAAAGTTCGTTGCGCTCTTTAATAAAAAAATTAATTTTTTTGTAGAAGGACGAAAAAACTCTTTTGACCTTCTAATCCAACAAATTAAAACCAACGACCGCACTTTTTGGATTCATGCCGCTTCCTTAGGCGAATATGAACAAGGTCTACCGCTGATTGAACGCTTAAATCAACTATTTCCTGAACACAAAATCGTATTGACCTTCTTCTCTCCCTCGGGTTATGAAGTAAAAAAAAACAATAGTGCGGCTGATGTGACCTTATATTTGCCCATGGATACCAAACGAAATGCGAAGAAACTTTTACAACTCGTGCATCCCGAGAAGGTTTTTTTTATTAAATATGAGTATTGGCCTAATTACTTATACCAATTAAAAAAACAAAACATACCCACTTATTTAGTTTCTGGAATTCTCAGACCCGATCAAGTGTTCTTTAAATGGTATGGCGGTTTTTATAGAAAAGCCTTGGATTCCTTCACGGGTTTCTTTGTTCAAAATGAACAATCAAAAGCCTTACTCGCCACATTGGGTCATGAGGCTACTGTTACTGGGGATACGCGTTTCGACAGGGTGTCTCAAATAGTAGAAAACGATAATACCTTGGATTTTGTAGCGCAATTTAAAGGCCATAAAACCCTTTTAGTAGCCGGCAGTTCTTGGCCAAAAGACGAAGAACTACTTGTTGACTTTATCAATACTACCGCAGATAAAAATATGAAATTCATATTTGCTCCACACAATATCAAACCCGATTTAATAGAATCCTTAAAACAGAAGATTAAAAAAGGGGTTGTTTTATATTCTCAAATTCAACAGCAAAATCTTAGGGACTTCGATGTATTAATCATCGACGGATATAGCTTACTGACCAAAACCTATAGTTATGCAGATATTGCCTATATAGGAGGTGGTTTTGGATCGGGTATTCACAACATTCTGGAAGCAGCAACCTTCGGTATTCCTGTAGTCATTGGACCAAATTATAAAAAATTCCAAGAAGCTAAAGACCTCGTTGAAAAAAAGGGATGTGTAGTCGTAAAAAACAAACAAGAACTCGATCAAACACTGTTGGATTTATTTACGGATCCTTTAGTTAGAAAAGAAATGGGCCACATCAATAGTTCTTATATACAAGCAAATAAAAATGCTACACAGAAAATCATACAGCTTGCATTCGGCATCTAAAATGATCGACTAAGAACAAAAAAACCTTTTAAGATCCATATGGATCTTAAAAGGTTTTTACAATTATAACTAAAGGCTAGTTTTCAGATACCAGCATTTATTGTTTTTCATAGGTAACTTCGGTACCGTCTGCCGCAATAATACCGTTAAACAGCACCAATTTATTATCAGACAACATCACACTTACTTTTTCAGCATCATTTAAAGAAAGTGCATAATTAGACTTTGAATTATTGATAAGCTCACTCTCGGGCTGTAAACTAAAGACTCCGCTTTCCACTTTTGTACCATCGGTAAACTTCTCAAAATGATTTCCTGAAAACTTAAGCACATTCCCATTTCCCTTTTTAAAGTTTGG
>JASLHL010000333.1 GCA_030152225.1 Flavobacterium sp.
AATGTAGAGGCTATTAGACAGTTTCTAAAAAAATATCCCAATCATGAAGGAAAACAAAGCGTTTTAAATTTGCTCGAAATTAAAGAAGGAGAAGCATATAATAATGCCATTCTAAAAAATGAAATTCGAATTTATGAGAAATACTTAAGTGAATTTTATGATGGAAAAAACAAAAAAAATATTACGGAACAATTAGATAAAGCGAAAGAAATAGAAGCTTATAATCGAGTTCTTCGTGCAAAATCTGTTGCGGAAAGCGAAACCTATCTTCTTTCTTATGAAAACGGTGCAAATAAAGCCGAAGTGTTAACCTTATACGAACAAGCCTTGAGTCAGGAAGCCCAACAAGCCATGTTTGCTAAAGATTATACAAGAGCGAAAAGTTTATATGATACCTATTTAGCTCAATTTCCTAATGGTAGTCAGGTGAAAATAGTAGAGACAAATTATACTATAGCACAACGTAAAATAAAAAAAGCTGAAGTACTTGCAAGCAGACATGATGTGACTTATTTTATGATAAACTACACAATTAATGGTAGTGGAGGGATAGAATTTGGAAAGTTAAATAATTCCTATAAGCCATCTGTTTACGGAGGAATGTATTATGGTTTTAAAGTTCCTGTTGAAGATTTTGGAGTACTAGTTGAGGATTACCAAGGTGAGGACCCTTTAAAAGTAGGCGTACTTAGTTATAGTTTAGGCTTAACAATGAAAATCACATATCCTTTATGGATTTATGCTGGTGCAGGAGTTAGCCTATTTATTTCAAATGATTATACGGATGATGAAGTACTGGTTTATCCCGAATTTGGACTCAAAACATATATAGGAAAAAAAGTGATTTTAAAAGCTGGTACACAACTCTTAAAAAATAAAAACACCTATCAGTTTGGCATAGGAATAGAATTTTAGAATATACAAACTAAAGAAAGTCACGCTTGCTAGAGTAAGAGGCGATCTAAAAGAAAACAAATAAAACCCCGTCTAAACAAGGCGGGGTTTTTTCGTGCTTGTTTTTCGAGTATCGAGGACTCATTGTTTACACCTAATACCGCTCCGAAATGGCCTATGTAGGGTCAATTTATATGGCGTGGTCCGGGTGATTTTGGCTATAAGCGGTTGAGAAATGGCGCTTGCTTAGAGGAACTCGAGTTTTTTAGGTCAAAGTGAAGGAAGAATTTATCGTGCAATACTTGATTTTATTTTGGTGATTTATTTTATTTATTGTTAAAAATTATAATAAATAAAATAATATATAAGAAGTAGGTGTATTTCATCTATATTTAATATGGATGTAATTTTTTATGTAAAATACAGTATAATTAACTTATATTTAGGCTAAAATATAAACAGTTTTTAAAAAATAAACACAAAATAAGGTTGTTTTTTGTGTTATATGGGTGTTAAGGATTTTTTTAATTGCTAAAAAAAAGCTTAAATCTTTATAATTGGGGAATTTAAAGATGACAGCGTCCTATGCACAACAGGTGTTCGGATCAATAAAGACAATATCCGACAACCAAAGTAAGGAAGGGTGGATTATTCATCTATTCCAACTTGTAATCGTTTATAATTAAGATAATATAGTTGTTTATGAAAAAAAATGTACTTTCAGTTGCATTGCTTATGATGTCGGGGCTGACTTTTGCCCAAGTGGGTATTGGAACTGCAAATCCAAATGCCGCGGCTCTTTTAGATGTGGAGGCACAAGCAGGTAGTTTTAAAGGGGTTTTAATACCCAGAATTCCTTTATTATCCTTACAGTCTAATGCTAATATCAATGGGGGAGAAACCCCCAATAGTTTATTAATTTTTAATACAACAGACAATGCAGAGCTAAAGCCAGGGTATTATTTCTGGTTTGCTAGCCGTTGGGTTCGCTTGATCAGTGCTACGGACGACCTTTTAAAGGATGTGGCTTCAAACGATGAGTTGGCTGTCAACTTAGAACAACAGGTTTTATTTTTGCGTGATACCAACGATAAGATTGTATCTGTCCCTTTAGATGAAGTTAATATTCTGACTCATTTTGAGGCCAATGGACAAGGAAAATATACCTATACCTCAGAAGATCTGACCCAAACAAGCCTAGATATTCCTGCTGATGTTATTCAAAATATCACGCAAATACTACAAGCTGAAAATGTAAAGAATGAGATTATTCAAGCTATTTCTGTTCAAGCTCATCGCTTAACGGGTGACGATATTATTGCGGTCACAGGAGGCGAAAAAGCGGTTCTAACACCCACCTCTTTGCAGGTGAAAGACAGCAGTATTACGCCAGCTAAACTGCAAGCCGGAGCGAGTAAACAAGTGTTGATTACTGATGCTACAGGTGTTGTAAAATGGGTTCATGCAACAGATGAGGTCATTCAAGAAGCGATTAGTCACAGTGAAACAGTCACTGTATTGGTAGATGGTGATGATGGAACGTTCACCTACTACAATGAACAGGATATCGATGCCGACGGGCAGCTTATTCCTGGTAGAGGAGTGAAGTTTGATGCCAATACGCTGCGTATAACCGAACGCACAGGAGCCAAGGGTAAAGGCATTTACGACTTTTACGATGGACAAACATCGGTTGAATCTCCTTTGATGACCATTAGTACACGTGCCAATGCCATTATCGTCGATAATAATTCCACTACAATTCAAGGGGATAACCTGCAACAAATTATTGATAATATCATCCTTAAAATAGAAACAGCACAAGGAACACCAGCGCCGTTAAAAGGAAGAGGTATTTTGGTCAATGAGCAAAATCAAGTCAATCATGCTGTACTTCAGGATATTACATTGTCTTTGGCAGAGTCAGCAGTGACAGAAACAATTCTAGCAGATGCAGCGGTTACTTCACATAAAATTAAAAATAAAGCGGTTACGCCTGCAAAAATTGCACCCGGAGCCAACAAGTATATCTTAGTGACTAAAGAGGGCGAAGCACAGTGGGTAGCAGCTACTGATGCAATCATCAAAGAAGTTGTAACGCTCAATGAAGTCATTACTTTGATGGTGGATCAAGGAAATGGGACGTACACCTATTATAATGAGCAAGGTATTGATGCTCAGGGACAGCCCATTGAAACAGCGGGAATGCTTATCGATGCCAATACGTTAAGTATTACAAAAGAAGCAGATGGAACTTATGTGTTTCGCGATGGAACTTTCGTGGATACAGGGTTGCCTATTGCAGTGATTGATATCAAAGGAACGGTGATTGAAGAAATCGACCAGATTATGAATCGCGTCGATGTTCAAAACACACTCTATGCTATTATAGCCGCCAAAGGTAAAGCGGCCACAGCTGCTGATGGGTCAATTCAAATTGACCAGGGGGAACAAGCTGTATTAAATGCCATGCAACTCTCTGTTGCCAATCAGGGGATTACAACAGAAAAGATTAAACCAGGAGCAGATAAGCAACTGTTAGTCACGAAAAATGGCACCGTACAGTGGGTGCCAGTTAGTGATGAACTTATTGGCGATTTAGTCGCTTATAACGAGAAAGTGACGCTGCTTGATAGTAGCGCAAACAACGGTACTTTTACCTATTATAATGAAGAGGCTATTGATGCAGAGGGAAATATTACGGGTTCAGGTGTTGTCTTTGATGCTAATACTTTAAAAATTGAAGAAAAGAGTGGTGAACAGGGGGTATATGTATTTTACGATGGCAAAACCAGTGTAACCGCTCCTTTGATGACGATCGATATTGCGGGTACTGTCATTGAAAAAATGGAAACCATTTTACAAGATTCAAGTGTACAAAACGATATTTATACCACGGTAGCGGCTCAGGGAAAACCCGTTACTTCACCTGATCAGTCGATTGCTGTTGGTGGAAATGGCGCAATAGCCGCGTTAAATGCCCTGCAACTTACGATTGCGAATGAAGGAGTTAAAAATGCATCAATTGCTCCTCAAGCTGTAACGACAGATAAAATTCTAGGGGGAGAAACAGGACAAATTCTTGTGACCACCGCAACGGGTGTTGCTCAATGGATGGGGATAGAGGAAGATCCTGTCAAAGAAATCTGGTCAATTAATGAAACTATTACGGAATTAATCGATAATCAGAATGGTACGTTTACCTACTATAAAGAGGATGATTATGATAAGGAGGGCAATCTAAAACCCGCCGCAACAGGTGTCACTTTTAATGCCAATACCCTTCGAATTGAAAAAAATAACAAAAATCAGTATGAATTCTACGATCAGGCTGATGATACAACGCCTATAGCGGTTCTGGATATTGGGGCAAGTGTAATTGAGAATATTACGGAAATCCTCAACAGCGAAGAAGTCGTAAATCAATTGTTTGCTGTGCTGGCTGAAAAAGGCAAAAAGCTTCATTCTACGGATGGCTCTCTAGTGATTACGGGAGGGGATAAAGCAGTCCTACATACGGTGATTATCAATATTCAGGAAGGGGGGATAGAAACCAAACACTTGGCTGATGGCGCTGTAAATACACAAAAAATAAGTGCTGAGAACGTAGGTAAAGGAAGTGTATTGACCGCGGATGGTGTGGGAAATACGAAATTTGAAACCCCTACAGAAGCGATAAAACCTGCGCTTCAAGGAGACTTAGTTGGAGAAGCGAATGTGATTGTTGTTGAAGGAGGAGAAAATGTGATCGTGGGAGATACAACTAAAAAAGTAATGGTTTCGATTAACGAAGGGGGAATTGTCAATAAACACCTTGGTCAACAAAGCATTAAAGCAGAAAAATTTGAGGCTACGGGAGAAATTGTAGGTGCAGTGGCAACCGTGAATGCCAACGGAACGGTCAGTTACAAACCCCTGACAGCAACAGCAATTACACAAACGGGGACGATAACTACGGATGAGGTGATCCACGTGGATCAAACCCAAGGCGTAGTACTGAAAGATCTAGCCTTGAGCGTGAATAATAAATCCATTACTGCTGAAAAATTACAGGCAACAGGTGCCACAGCTGGGGCGGTTGCAACAGCAGATGCCCAGGGTAACGTAAGCTATTTGCCGTTAACGCCTGATGCAATTACGGAGAAAGGAAGTATTACAACCGATGCTATTGTCGTGGTCGATGATGGAACAAACAAAGTATTGGGTGATGTGAACATCCGTATTGCGGATAAGGGAATTACAGCAAATCAACTAGCGGATCACACCATTACCAATGATCAAATAGCGCTTACTACCATTACAATTGATAAATTATCCCCAGGGGATGAGGAGGGGAAACGCGTCCTAGTTATGGATGACAATCAACAGATAAAATGGGGAGAGCTTGATGATATTGTTACGGATGCAGCAGGAAATTTAACTACAGATGGCATTGTTGAAATTCAAACAGGAGATGGTGTAAATACCCTGTTCAACGATGTGAAATTAGGAATAAAATCGGGGAGTATTACCAATGCAGAACTAGCTGATCAAACGATTCAAATTGGAAAGCTAAATGCAACGGGCTCTCAAGCGGATATGGTGATGGTAACGGATGGGCAAGGAGGTTTTGTCTACATGGACAAGGCATCTATTGTGCAGGAAGGAAAAGATTTAAGTCTAGCAGACGAGTTAGTCTTCTTAGATGGAAATGGATATTCTGCAGTTTTAGCTGATACGAAAATAGGTATTGCTGATGGCGGAATTAGCGAAGCTAAATTAGCGGATGCTGCAGTTACCCCTACTAAAATTTCAAGCGTAGGAGCAGAAGAAAATGCAGTATTAACAGCTGATGGACAAGGTGAGGTTCACTATAAAAAGATTAGTACTCATGCCTTTGATGGGGCAGAAGCTAATTTAACCTCTGATGGCTCGCTGTCTATTCCCTTAGATAATAAAGCGCTGTTACAAGCGGTTGAAATTGGAATTGCAGCAGCAGGAGTTCAAACGAGTCATCTTGAAGACAAAGCAGTAACAGTAGGCAAAATAAATGCTGAAACAGCAGCAAATGGTGCTGTACTAACAGCTGATGGCAACGGAAATACGGTGTTTCAAACCTTAGAGCATGTAGCAACAGTACAAGGAAAATCAGTAACGTCAGAAGATAGTTCTATTGCCGTAGCTGCAGGGAATAAAGCTGTTTTGCAACCGCTGGATTTAAAGGTAGCGCCAGGTGGAATTGTAACCACTCACCTATCGGATAAGGCTGTAACAGAAGCTAAAATCGGTACGAATGCAGCAGGTGGGACGGTATTGACAGCAACAGGTCAAGGTGGAGCAACGTTTAAATCCTTAGGAGAAGTCATTGGAAACAGTGGGAAAACCATTTCGGGTGATGCGGGTATTGCCGTAGAAGGAGGTGAGCACGCAGTCTTAGCTGATGTTACCATCGCCATTGAAGAGGGGGGTATTACAACAACAAAGCTAGGGCCTCTAGCAGTGACAAATGAAAAAATAGCCAATAAAACCATAACGGCTTCCAAACTAAAAGGGGAGCGACAACGCACGCTTTTAATTACCAATGAATACGGTGAGGTACTTTGGGCGGATGCCAATGAATCTGTTATTTCAGATCTTGTTGGACATGTGGAATCCCTGACTGTTTTACGCGATAACAACAATGGTACCTTGACCTACTTTAACGAAGCAGATGTCGATCGTTTAGGTAATATAAAGGAAGGGGCTACAGGGAAAAGTTTTGATGCGAATACCCTGAAAATTACCCAAACCACGCCTGGTGTTTTCGTTTTTAAGGATAAGTCAAGCGATGTAGCCTTAGCTACGATCGATGTACGAGCGAGATCTATTGTTTTTGAAAGTAATTCCGATGTGGAATATACCAATGTGGAAGAGGCAATTACACAAATTATCAATCGAATTGAAACTTTAGAAGATTTTGATATCGCCAAAGCGCCATTAAAAGGGCAAGGAATCTTAATTAATGGAAATGCAAGTGAGGCGGATGTGGTCTTCAAAACTGTTGAATTAAGTATTGCCAATGAAGCAGTAACAACAGCGAAGATCAAAGGTGGAGAAGCGAAGCAGCTTTTGGTCACGGATGTAAATGGAAAAGCAGCTTGGGTAGATGCTACGGACGATATTCTTGGCGAAATTCTTCAAGAACAAGAGCGCGTGACGATTTTGCGCAATGAAGGAGATGGTACGTTTACGTATTTCAATGAAGAAGATGTAGATCAGCAAGGGAATATCATCGGTTCAGGTGTGAAATTCAATGCCAATACGCTGCGTATTGATACCACAACAGCGGGCAAATACGTATTTTATGATCAAGGAAGTAACGTTGCTTTAGCTACAATTGATGTAGAAGCAGATGTCATTGCTAAAATTACCGAAATCTTAGGGGATACCAATGTGCAACAAGCAATTTATACAACGGTTGCTGCTCAGGGTAAAAAAGTAACAACGGATGAAGCTATTGCCGTGAGTGGCGGTGATAAAGCGGTATTACAGCCCATGACAATTGGATTGAATGATGCGGGGGTTACAACAGCTAAAATTCAAGATTTAGCAGTGACGGCTACTAAATTATTTGCGGGCGAAGGGAAAGCAAATCAAGTACCAGTAGCTCAAGCGGATGGTTCTGTAGTTTATCAACCAATGGCAGCGGTATTAAATGGAAAAGAACTAAGTGTGGATAATTCACTAACTCTTGTTGGTGATGCTACCAAAGCCGTTTTACAGCCGTTTGGATTAAAAATTAATACAGAGGGAATTAATTCCACACACCTACAGAGTCATGCGGTTACTGTGGATAAAATTAGCACAGCAGGGGCTGATTTAGGTGCTGTATTAACAGCAGATGGATCTGGAAATGCGGTGTTTGAAACGGTAACAGAAGCTATAGCTCCAGCGATGAATGGCGATTTAGTTGGTGAAGGGGCTGTTGCGGTTAGCGGTGGTGAAAATGTCCTATTTGGGGATGAAACCACAAGCGTAACTGTAAAGTTAAAAGAGGGTGGTGTAAAAGGAAATCACATTGCAGCTACAACAATTACCAACACCAATCTTGTTGATGCGACCATTCAAGCCGCTAAATTAACTGCTGGGGCAGGCGTAGCCAATCGCGTAGCTGTTGCTAATGCGGCAGGTCAAGTAACCTATCAGCCACTGACAGCAGCTGTATTAACTGAAAAAGGAAAAATTTCTACGGATAATATTATTACCGCTTCTGATAATGGTGTGGATAAAGTATTGGCGGATGTGACTTTAAGCGTAGCTAATAATTCCATCAAACCCGAAAAATTACACGGCAATGGAAAAGCCGCAGGTAGTGTGTTAACGGTAGGAGCAAATGGCGTAACAGTGGAGTATGAGCCGATCCATGCGCAGAATATTACAGGGAAAGGAAATATGACGACTGATAGTAGCCTGACAGTGAATGATGGAATAGGAAAAGTGTTAGGCGATGTAAAATTAGGAATCAAAAACAAGGGAGTAGGTACAACTCAATTGGCTGATTCGGCAGTTCAAACCGCACAGCTAGCAGACAATGCTGTTACAACAGCTAAGATTTCTGCAGCGGGAATTACAGCAGCGAGTATGCTGGTAACGCCTGGAGATGGAACAGTAAGTTGGGCTGAATTAGGTGATATAGTGAGTGAAACTGCGGGTGATTTAACAACGGATACCATTATTCAAATTACCGCAGGAGATGGAGAAAAAGCCTTGTTGAAAGATGTTACCTTGAGTATTGCGGATAGTAGTATTACACGAGATAAACTCAGTTCAAAAGAAAATGGCGTAGACAAAGGAGAGGATTATATTTTAGTAACCGATGGAGTAGGTGGATTTGATTACGTATTGAAAAATGCTGTACAAGCTGGAGGAGAAAACCTAACGTTGGGAAATTCACTTGTTTTTGCTGATGGAACTGATGGGTTAAATGTAGTACTAGCTCCGACAGAGATCGAAGTGGCAGATGGAGGAATACAAACGGCAAAATTAGCCAATGCGGCAGTAACCGTAGCTAAAATCAATGCGGAAGAAGCAGCTGAACATACGGTGCTTGCTGCTAATGGCAATGGTACAGTAGCCTTTAAGGCTTTACACGCTACTGCTTTTGAGGGGCAAGGGGCGAATTTAGTCTCTGATGGTTCGATTGAAGTAGCCACAGCTAATAAAGCTGTACTAGCGGAAACCGCTGTTGCTATTGCAACTGGCGGGGTGGATAGCAAACACATTAAAACGAAGGCTGTATCAACGGATAAGTTAGCCTCAACTGTAGGGGAAGGCCAGGCAGGATTAGGTAGTATTTTGACGGCAGATGGTCAAGGTGGAGCCGCCTATCAATCCTTTGAAACCATTGCGAGTACGCAAGGTAAAGCTGTGACTTCTACTGATGGAACTATTGCGGTTCAAGCAGGGAATAAAGCCGCTCTACAACCGTTAGATTTAGGTCTTGTTCAAGGGGGAATTAAAGAAAAACATATTGCTGAGCGAAATGTTACTGCATCTAAAATTGGTTCGGAAGACAAAGAAATGGGCTTAGTCCTGCTGTCGGATGGACAAGGAGGAGCCGCTTTCATTGAAATGAATACTGTTTTCTCTGAGGTTGGAAAAGAACTGAATTCGGGAACGGGGATCATTATCACAGGCTCTGGAAAAGAACATGCGTTGTTAGGAGATGCCACAGTAAATATCAAGCAAGGGGGAGTTAGTGAACTTGAACTTGCAGATGGTGCAGTAGTGACGAAGAAGATTGCTAATGTAAATGTTACAGCTGCTAAAATTAGTTCTAAAAATGGAAGTAATGTCAATGCAACAGCAGGTTTTGCTTTGGTAGCAGATGGTGTTGGAGGAGCAAAATTTGCAGCTGTAGGAACTTCGGAAACGGGTGATTTAAAAGGCTCTGCTACCATTGAAGTAGCGAATGGTGCAGGTGCTGTTTTACGCGAGGCAACTGTTATGGTTAAAAATAAGGGAATCGGTACAACGCAGTTGGCTGATAATGCTGTAACAGCAACCCAATTGGCGAATAATGCCGTGACGCAAGCAAAACTTATCAACGGAGCAGTAACAACGGATAAGTTAGCAGACGATGCCGTAGTCAATGATAAAATCGCCGATGCGACCATTTCGGGTACTAAATTGAGACAAAATACCATTGTCGGGAGTAAAATTCAAGATAATGCTATTACGACCCCAAAACTGAAAAATGGAGCGGTAACCGCCGAAAAAATAAGTCCTGAAGCCGCAACCGTAGGCCATGTGTTAACGGTGGAAGCAGGGGGTGAAGTAGCCTTTAAAGCACCTACGGGTAGTTCAATTACCAGAAGAAATTTACAAGGAAATGAATCCATCGAGGTGAGTAATGGACAAAATGCAGTATTAGAAAATGTAACCCTGTCTATTAAAAACCAAGGAATTAAGGAGAGTCATATCGCAGCCAATGCAGTGGGAGAAACCCAGCTTAAAAATGGTGCAGTTGGTACAAACCAGATCCAGAACGATGCCGTAGGCTATGATCAATTACAAGGAGCTGCAGTTAGAGGGCATGTGATCGATGATCAAGGGGTACTTCCTGAAAAGATTTCCTCCGTAGAAGGAAATGATCCAGTGGAAGAAGGATTGGTATTAATGGCAGATGGACAAGGAGGAGCTTCTTTTAAACCTGTTGTTACGAATACAAATAAACCAGCCATGCCTAAATTCTTTTATGCACCTTCCTTCTATGTTGAAATTGAACCAGGAGCGAGAAATCGAAATGTAAATGTCTATGAAGTGTATGTAGAACAATTTGGTACACCAAAGGCAATTAGTCCTAACGCTCAAATAACAAGTTTACCTGTTTTAGCTGAAACGGAATTAGATTATATAGTCTTACACTATGATGAAGAAATGATCTATGATGTAAGCATTACAAATGAAGGGAAATTAATCTACTCGGTCTATAGTGATGTTATTCCTGGTACGAGTGCTTATTTTAATGTTGTTTTTAGTGTTAGAGACTAAGGATATCCAGAAAAGAAATCGCCTATTGCCAAACAATAGGCGATGCAATAGTATGAATGCAAACATAAAGAACACGATGATAAAAAGAATAACCGTAGGGGTCTTGTTTTTGGTTAGCGGACTAATCTTTGCCCAAAATGAACGTCTGTTTCCCTATCGTATTTCCTTAACTGGAACGGAGAAACCCGATGAGATTACGGAGTATTTTGGTAAACCTCATTTGGCTACCTCTTCGGAGCGCTATTCGGAAGATGGTATTGCTTTAACCTATAAAGAAGGGGACCAAACCCAAGAGTTTAGTGGATTCTCCTTAGATGCTATTCCCTTTACCTCTGAATTTGGAGTAATTATTGAGTTTAAATATGCCATGGTGGATGGGCAAACCTTCAACGGACGCTATGGGGATGGAATGAGCTTGTTTATTTACGATAGTAGCAAGGATTTTGAAATTGGAGCACATGGCGCCAGTTTGGGCTATGCATATCGAAATAATGCGTATGATACTCCTAATGTAGCGGGACTGAATGGTGCCTATTTAGGTGTGGGGTTGGATGTATATGGCGACTTTAAAACGAGAAGTATAGTTGAACACGAAAAACGAGAAGGTATTTGGGGACACAATTGGAGTGAAGTAGGAAGTCATATTACCATTCGTGGAGGACAACTTAAAAACAATCGCTATAAAGGCTATCCGGTCTTGTATACGATTAATGCCAATAAGAAATGGACGATTAATCGCGCTCGCTTAGAATACGATACAGGAGAATATGATTTCCACGAAGAACAAGGACTTAAAGCCTTTGAAATGCATACAGGCTATGATGGATGGGGAAACGTAAAATACAACAAGGTGATTGTTGGAGTTACACCAAGTGCTAAAGGAGGAACAGAATTAGAAGTTCGCGTGGCAGATGATCGAGGAGAAGGAGTTTTGATTCGCGGATTGCATTATCCTGATGCATTTAAAACTTTCGATGAAGAAGGGAATCTATATAATTTTGAAACAACTATCCCAGCTAATTTTAAAATTGGTT
>JASLHL010000033.1 GCA_030152225.1 Flavobacterium sp.
CATAATACGCGTGGATTTCGATTAGACAAAAAAGAACCAATATGCGCCAATGTAAATTTCTCGTCTAGTGATACCTTACCAAAATTGCTAATGTCATATCCATTGGTGATAATTGCAATGGGTGTTGTTGTTTTGGTTTCAAATTCTTTACGTGTAGTTTTACTCGTAACAATTAATTGATCTGCTGTAGTAAGCACCTCTTTTTCTAAGGCTAAATGCTTTTCTTTTGCTTTATGCGATAGTTTAAGCTCTTTATGATAACCTATTGTAGTCCAAGGATCTCTGAAATCAGCCACCCATTTAATTGCTCTTTTTTTCTTCAAACCCAACCCGATCAAATGAATACTATGCGGAGGGCCTGTTGTGATGATCGTATCAATATCAGGATGTTGTGCTAAGTAGGTATTAAGGTACGCTATAGAGGGGTTTACCCAGCCTACACGTGCATCGGGAATAAACATATTTCCGCGAATCCACAACAGTAATTTATCCCATTTCGTTTGATTTCGAACTTGTGGAATCATGCCAGAACTCATCGTTTGCGCACGTTGTCCCATTAACTTCTTCGCTAGCGAATACGGTTCTTTAATTGGATGCCGCAAGATAGTCACGGTTGGACTAACCTCCTGTTCTAATTTAGTATCAATCAAGGGATAGCTTGCACCATCGGGTACATATACAATCGGTTCTATGTCAAAATCAGGCAAATACTTGACGAATTTTAACCATCGCTGTACGCCTGGTCCTCCTGCGGGAGGCCAGTAATAACAAAGGATGAGTACTTTTTTCTTTTCTTTTTTCTTTTCCATTTCAAGCAACAATAAATCACTTTTATTTTTCTTTTCTTTTTTTCATGGTCCACCCCACTGCTCCAAGAGACATAAGTAAAATCAACAGCGAACTAGCCAAAGCAATTCGACTACCTGTTTTTATCACTTGAGGATCAAAAGTAAATTCAATGGTGTGTTTTCCTTCTGGTACAGCAATGGCACGCAAGACATAGTCTACAGCTACGATAGGCACCTCTTGCCCATCCACTTTAGCAATCCATCCCTGTGGGTAATAGATTTCAGAAAACACAGCCAATCCCTCTTGGGTATTGGTTGATTCGTATTTTAATTGATTGGCTTTATAAGAAACCAACTGAATACTAGCTAATGAATCAACGGTATAAGTATCTTTTATCGCTTGTTGAAACTCCTGTGTATTCAACACAGCTGTTGTTTTGGTGTTTACTTTACCCAAAGCTTGCATCTCTTGGTCTGCGGTTGTTACTTTTTCAACTGTTGACACAAACCAAGCATTTCCATTGGCTTCATTATTTAACATGGCTACACTACGTCCCTCTTCATCAGGTTGTATGATATACTTTACGTTCATCATATTGAAAACCGTCATGGGATTTTGGTTCAATTGATAGTCTGCCAATTGTTGAATTCTCCTTGGTTTTGCTGCGTGATATCCCCCTAGCGAATAATGGAAATAAGACGCTTTAGCGCTATTTAATCCGCCTTGAGCATCAAATACTCTAAAGTGAGCGGGATCGTTTAAAATCTGCTTATCTGCTTGCGTAATATCAAAAGGATCCTCCATTTTTCTTGCCGAAACAAAAGAATCATCATTGACATACTTGCGGTCTACCATAACTAAATCCCCTACTAGTAACACGCCGATAATCACAAGGGCGTACATCTCTTTTAATTTGTCTTTAGCAAAAGCAAATAACACCACAGCAGCGGCCAATATTAAAAGAAAAGAGCGAATTAAATCATGGGTATACATCGCTTTTCGTTCTTCGATTAAAGCACGGATAAACCCAGGTCCAATTTCACCATAAGCATTGCGGTAATACTCGTCATTTAAGCCTGTAAAAGACAAAGTTCCCTTAATTAAAAATAGGAAGACTAATAAACCTCCCGCAATAAAACTCGTTTTCTTTAAGGCACTTAGTTGTTGTTTTTGCTCTAACTTGAAGAAGTTATACAGTCCTAGTACAGCGAGTACAGGCACACACATTTCCAAGATCACTTGAATGGAAGAAACGGCTCTAAATTTATTGTACATGGGTACAAAATTGATGAAGAAATTCGTGACAAAGGCAAAATTCTTACCCCAAGAGAGCACCAACGCCAATAGAGCACCAACGAAGAAAATATACTTTAAATTTCTCTTTTCGGTAAACATCCCCAATACAAATAAGAAAAATACCACGGCACCAATATAAGCAGGTGCAGCTACAATAGGCTGATCTCCCCAATACGTAGGTGCTTGTGCACTCATTTCTTTGGCTTGTTGTGGGTTGGCTCCAATCGAAGTTAAATAGCGATAGATTGCATTATCTGCCTCTAATTTCTCGTTGTTGGCACCACCAGTTAAACGCGGTGAAATTAAATTTAAACTTTCAAAAATTCCATAGCTATATTCTGTAATATAGTCATAACTCATTGCATTGGAAGAGGTTTTTGGCGATCCATCTGGCTCATACGTCAATTCACTAGCACTTCGCGTACTAAACTTCGTATACTCTGCTGTTGCCATAATATTTGTTGCATTCGCTCCAATGCTCAAAACAGCTGAACCAACTAAAATAGCATAAGCAATTCCCAATCCTTTCCAATCTTTTGCTTTGCAATACTGGTAGGTATAGGCAATACCCAATACCAATAAAAACAACAACAAATAATACGTCATTTGGAAGTGATTGGCGCTAATTTCTAACGCAGCAGCAACAACAGTTAGAATCCCTCCTGCTACATATTTCTTTCGAAATACGAGTAATACCCCTGCTACAACCATGGGCATATAAGCAATCGCATGCGCTTTAGCATTGTGTCCAACCCCTAAAATGATAATTAGATAGGTGGAGAATCCGAAAGCTAAGGATCCAATAAATGCTTTTAAAGGGCGAATGCCCAAAACGAGCAGTAAGGCATAAAATCCCAAGAAATACAAAAACAAATAGTCTGCAGGACGCGGTAAAAAACGAATAGCTGTATCTAAGTGCTTCACAAAATTATACGGATATTTAGCACCTAATTGATAAGTGGGCATACCACCAAAGGCGCTATTGGTCCAATAAGGTTCGGCATTAAATTCCGCTCTAAAATTATTTTGTTCTTTTGCCATCCCCGTATATTGTACAATATCAGATTGGTATATTACCTTGTTCTGTAAAACGGGTGAAAAATAAAGTAAGGCTACGACGATAAAACCGACCAACACCAAGAGATGAGGCACATATTTTTTTACTGCATTCATGCTATAAAACTACTTTGCTGTGATTGAATTCTGTTCAATTAGCTAAAGTAAGTAATTTTAGGCTTATATGGGAGGATTTTTTTGGTGATGCGTAATGCGTGATGCGTTATGCGTGATGCGTAATGCGTGATGCGTGATGCGTAATGCTCTTTTTGGCTTAAAATTT
>JASLHL010000083.1 GCA_030152225.1 Flavobacterium sp.
ATACGTTCAACGTTGTGTACTAATCAAATTCGATATACGCAATGTTTGATGTACAAAGGGACTTCCTTTGTTTGATCAAGATAATATCGGTAGGGAATTAGAATCTCTTTTGGTGCAGCAACAAACTCGTATACCGCACCAAAATAACGGTGTAGAATTGCATCAACAAAAAACGAGGCCTTCAAAACCTTAAAACTCGTCTGCTGTACTTCGGACTTTACTTTTACAACTTCAACTTTGTCTTGACAGCAATTCTTTTTAGGTTCATCAACTGTTTTTCCTGCCTTACTGCAAAAAGCACAGCTTTCTTCCGTTGTTTGAGCAAAAGCCACACTCGTTTGCTGCACCATTCCTTTACAGAGGTGCTGGTATGTACTAAAGCCAGAGGCTAAAAACAAGTACAAAAAGCTAAATAGTATGACTAATATTCTCTTCATATATAGGGCGAAGATATCAACTCTCCTACAAAGGAATATTACATAATTTTTGGAATATGTTGTATAATTTTACCTTGGAGCACAATAAGGAGATTCTATTTAGCTTCTGTGAATTCCTCTCCTTCTTTTATCTCAGCTAAATCGCCAACTAAAACGCGAGTCCACGGTGTATTTCCTTTGTGAACATACACTTGTCCTGCTTCATTTTTCACGATAACAACTGGTGTAGCTACAACAATATTGGCTTCGTTTAACGTCCAAATATAAGCGGTAGTTCCACGCATAAAAATTGCTTTTTCATCGAATACTTTTACAGGAATATTCGGAATACTCAACCTTAGTTTACGGATGGCTTGTCTATTGGGAATCGAAGACGCATCTAAGGTCATCATAATCTTGCCTTCTTCGCTAATAGCCTTTTGATTCAAAGTAGCAAGAACTGCTGAAGGCAACTGATAAATAGACTCATCTTGAAAAACAAGGGCTCCCTTACTATGTTGCAGGTGATCGCGAACGAGTAAATAATCTTCACTCGTTACTTCTATTTGAATGGAGTGTGCTTGTCCGCTTTGGATGTTTAACAAGGGTTGATTATTTTCAATTTTTCTTCCTGCACCAACTAAGACTTGTCTGACAACCCCAGCTTCCTGTGCTTTGATTCCTATTTCAACATAAGTAATGTGAGCAGAAGATGTAAGTCTAGCAACCTGTTCTTCATCGTTGGCTAAGGTATGCTTTGCCTCATTGTACAAGGCATATTGTTTTTCGTAATTTTCTTTTGCTTCCATACCGTCTTCTCCTCGATCAATAGCCAATAAAAGGTCCAATTGCTCCTTGACGTGAATTTTAGCGTCTTTTACTTTGCGTATTGCTTTTCCTAAACCAAGGGTATCACCTTGTGCAACGCGTAAAACAGCAATTTCTTGTCCTACTTCAATGCGGGAGTTGACATCCACTTTCAATTGAACCAATTCGCCACTTTGACCTGATCGGATCACGCGTACGGGCGAAGCTGCACTTGTTGTAGCATAGGTTTGATTTACCTCGATGATTTTTTCTGAACTCTCCTGTATTTGGACTCCTTCAGCAGCAAAAGGCAACTGCTTCGTTGTTGTGTCTTTTTCTTTGGTATTTCCTTGACGCTCATTCATTCCTCGAAATCCAACCCATACCAAAAAACCAATACACCCAACCGTCATTATAATTTGTTGCGCTCTAACTTTTTTACTCTTCATAACCTAGTACTATTACGTACAAATATAAAGAACAATCAGGCGATTTTAAAGTTCTTTTGTCTAGGATTCAAATTTTATTTCAATTCTAGCTCCTAGAGTCTAAAAACAAAAAGCTGACGCCCTTAAACTAAGAGCATCAGCTTTTTTTATTTAGTACAACACATTTTTAATGTCCACCTAAAGCGCGATACAAGTCAATTTTTGAAGCCAGGTAATCTCGTTTTAACGTAGCATAATTCAGGTTACTTTGCAAGGCGAGTGATTGTGCATGAACCACTTCCAAATACGAGGCTTTATCCAAACCAAACATGACCTGGATACTTTCTAAAGAAGTGTTTAAAACACTTACGCGTTGTTGCACCACTTTTTCTCGTTCTTGTGTTTTGTCAATCTTCACCAAGGCATCATGTACATCTGCATAGCCAACAATAACGGCATTTTTAAAGTTTATCGCTGCTTTTTCTCTTTCGATTACAGCGATATCATAAGCAGCTCTCAATCGTTTCTTTTGGAAGATTGGTTGCACCAATCCACCTACAACAGTGCCAAATAGCGAGGCAGGTGTGTGAAACCATTGTGAGGTTTCCATGGCATTCAGTCCCCCTTGAGCTGAAATGGTCAAACTAGGGTAGAATTCGCCTTGGGCAGCCCCTACTTTGGCATTGGCTTTTCTCAGTTCCAATTCGGCAATTTGAATATCAGGGCGTTGACTTAAAAAATTTGCGGGAACCCCTACGTGTAAAGCCGTTGAAAATTGCAACGCATTAATTGTTGTTGTGCGTTGTATTTGTTGCGGAAAGTGATTCAACAACACCCCCATCGCGCTTTCTTGCAAGGCAATTTCCTGTTCAATTTGAGGTAGCAATTCTTGCGCTTCCAACCACTGTGCTTCCGCCTGTTGAACCGCTACAATGGATTCATTGCCTATTTCGTACATTTTTTGTGTCAAGGCAAATGTTTTCTCGCGTAAGAGTAATCCCTCCTCTGCAATGCGCAATTGCTCATCTAACATCAATAGATTGACATAAGCCGTAGCAACTTCCGCTACCAAGCGATTTTGAACCGCTCGTTTTACTTCTTGCGTTTGTAAATAGGCCGCTAGTGTTGCTTCTTTTTCTCGTCTAATTTTACCCCAAACATCTAGCTCCCACGATAAATCCAAACGCGCTGTATAATCTTTACTTGTACGCGAAGCTCCACTACTTACTGCTTCACTGTTTTTAGATAATTCCGTGTGGGATCCTGCTACTTGTAATGTTAAGCTAGGTAACAGATCCATTTTCGATTGCTTGTACAACACATTGGCTTGATCGATATTCTTAATAGCCAGTTTCAAATCTGTATTCTGTTCCAATGCCAATTGAATATACTGTGCCAATTCACCCTGAGCAAAAAAATCTTGCCACGACACTTCAGCTAATGTATTCACGGTTGAGTCTACCTGCATACCCGAATAAAATTGGCTCGGGTTCTCTAATGCTGGACGCTCGTAATCTTTTCCAACTTTACAAGCGGTAAAAACGAGAGCAACCGGTAGTATATATAAATATCTTTTCATTTCTAATTTGTTTAAACTTCTGCAGTTGGTTCTTGCGCTTGAGGTGTTCCTGATACTTTTTCCTGTAGGTATTGAAAAAACACATACAGCACTGGAATAACAAATACCCCTAAAACAACCCCAAAGAACATCCCTCCTGCTGTACCAATACTGATCGAATGGTTTCCTTGAGCGGAAGATCCTTGTACAAACATCAATGGAATTAATCCCGCAACGAAAGCAAAGGAAGTCATTAAGATTGGACGCAAACGCAAACGCGAGGCTTCTAAGGCTGCCTCAACAATTGACAATCCTGCATTTCTTCGCTGTACTGCAAATTCTACAATCAAAATGGCATTCTTTGCCAAGAGTCCGACGAGCATGATTAGCCCTACCTGTACGTAAATATTATTGGCAATTCCAACGGCACCAATGGCAATAAACACTCCTATAATTCCCACTGGTAAAGAGAACAACACCACTAAAGGCAAGATGTAACTTTCATATTGTGCAGCTAAAATGAAGTAAACAAACAAGATAGATAATCCAAAAATAAAAATCATTTGATTACCCGATTGTTTTTCTTCTTTGCTCAATCCCAACCATTCAATTCCATATCCTGTTGGCAATTTTTCTGTGGCAATTTGCTCTACTTTAGCCATTGCATCTCCGGTACTTACACCTGGACTAATAATTCCATTAACCGTAATAGCATTAAATAAATTATGTCTGCTGATCGCTTGTGGTCCGTATACTTTTTCCAGTTTTGCAAGAGAGCTAATTGGAATCATCTCTCCTTTTTGTGTGTGCACATATAGTGTTTTGAACGAATCTTCATTGGCTCTAAATGGCGCATCACCTTGAACAAAAACCTTAAATTGTTTTCCAAATCGATTGAAGTCATTTACCTGTGCACTTCCGTAGAATAGTTGAACAGCGGCCATCATCTCGCTCACTTCTACCCCATGCATTTTTGCTTTTACAGGGTCAACGACAATCTTATACATCGGAAAATCGGCTTTGAACATGGTAAACGCTTGTACTACCTCATCCGAGGCACTTAAATCTGCGTTGAATTGCGTAACTACATCAGCAAATTCATTAATTGTACCTCCTTTACGGTCTTGAACAACCAATTCCAATCCATCAAAATCACCAAATCCCGGTACAGTTGGATTGGCAAACACGAAGAAATCTCCTTCTTTAATTGTCGATAATTGGCTGTTGATATCGGCTAATATCGCGTTGATATCGGTTACTTCTCCACGATCATTTCGATCTTTAAAAGCGATGAATCCCATTCCATAAGCTGGACTGGCTGCATTTCCTAAAATATTAAATCCAGAAATCGTCGTTACCGATTTGATTGCTGGATGGTTACGCATAATTTCATCCCCCTCTTTCAATACCTTCGTTGTTCGATCAATAGACGAACCCGGAGGCAACGATAAGGCGAACATAGCAAAACCTTGATCCTCATTTGGAATGAATCCTTTAGGTGTTACATTCATCAAAAGCACCATGGCAACGATAGATCCCAAAATTAACGATGCACCAAGTACTTTGCGTTTCAGCAAGAAGCGAATTCCACCGACATAGCGATTAGTTAAGGCATTGAATCCACTGTTAAAGCTAGAGAAAAAGCGTCCTAAAAATCCTTTTTTACTTGTTTCTCCTTGTTCATCCGTATAGTGATTTTTCAGCAACAATGCGCACAATGCAGGACTTAAAGTCAGTGCATTTACAGCGGAAATCAAAATAGCAATGGCAAGCGTAAAGGCGAACTGTTGATAGAACACCCCTACAGGTCCCGTCATAAAGCCTACAGGTAAAAATACCGCAGACATCACCAAGGTAATGGAGATAATTGCACCAGTAATTTCGCTCATCGCTTTAGCGGTAGCATCTTTGGCGTTTAATCCGTCAATCATCATGGTAGCATGGACGGCTTCCACCACTACAATGGCATCGTCCACCACAATTCCAATGGCGAGTACCAAGGCAAAGAGTGTCAACATATTAATGGAGAACCCTAGCATATTGAGGAAAAAGAAAGTTCCAATAAGCGAAACGGGGACCGCAATTGCAGGAATCAAGGTTGATCTAAAATCCTGTAAGAACAAATACACGATCAAAAACACCAACAAGAACGCTTCGATTAAGGTTGTTTTTACCTGATTAATCGACTCATCCAATTGAGTTTTACTCGCAAAAGTCACGTTGTAATTCAATCCTTTAGGTAACTGAGGTTTCAACTCCTCTAATACGCCGTAAATTTGGGTTTGAATTTCGTTGGCATTGGATCCATTCGTTTGAAAAACAGCCATAGAAACGGCCTCTTTTCCATTTACTTTATTTTCTTCATCATAGGCAACTGCTCCAAATTCAATACGCGCGATGTCCTTTAAATAAAGAACATTTCCATTACTATCTGCCTGAACGACAATTTGTTCAAATTGCTCTGGTGTATTGTATTTTCCGGGATAAGTCAGTGTATATTGTACGGCACCTCCAGCATTTTGTCCTAAATTACCCGCAGCTACTTCCAAACTTTGATTTTGGATCACGCGTTCAACATCCGAAGGGGTTAACCCGCGATTGGCTAATTTGTGTGGATCTAACCACACGCGCATCGCGTAATCTTTTTCTCCAAAAAGCTGAACATTTCCAACACCTTTGATTCGCTTTAAGGCACGTACCACATTGATTCTCGCGTAGTTCTGAACAAAGGTTTCATCGTATAAGGTCGCATCGTCACTGATTACATCAATAACCATAATCATTCCGCGTTGTTCTTTTTGGGTTGTAATCCCAGCGCGAATTACTTCTTCTGGCAAAATACCTTGTACTTGAGCCACCCTATTTTGTACGTTTACCGCAGCTTGATCAGGATCAGTCCCCAATTCAAAAAAGATGGTAATAGTAGCAGTACCGTCATTACTTGCGGTAGATTCGATATGCGTCATGCGCTCTACCCCATTGATCACTTCCTCTAAAGGCGTCACTACTGATTTTAATACCGTTTCGGCATTTCCTCCTGGGTAAGAAGCATGCACTGCAACACTAGGCGGTGCAATATCGGGAAACTGCTGAATGGGTAATTCTTTGAGTCCTACAAACCCGAGAATTACCAATATAACAGAAATCACGGTAGCCAAAACTGGCCTGTGAATTATTTTTTGTAGCATGAATTTAGCTTATTAAATTGAATCGTTTGTTGTCGAATTTGTTTTATAGAACAGCTGCTTCGCGCTTGGTTTCCTGTTCTTTTTCAGCGGCAGTAAGTTGGGTGTTTTTCGCCATTTGAATTGGCTCAACCACATCGCCATCTGCAATTTTATCCAAGCCTGTAGTAACAATTGTCTCTCCGTTTTCAATTCCACTTTGAACGAAATACGTCTGTAAGTTTTTCCCTACAATTTTCAATTGTCTTTGTTCGACTTGATTGTCTTTTCCTACTACATAGGCAAACACTTTATCCTGTAAATCCAGAGTTGCGGCAATAGGCACTTGTAGTACATCTTCTTTCTTACCGATTAAGCTCACAATCCCCGTTCCTCCATTTCGCAACAATTTCTCCGGATTATCAAACACTGCACGTACACTCAAGGCATTTGTAGCTTTGTCAAACTCCCCATTAATCATATCCACTTTTCCTTTGAGTGGATACACATCCCCATTGCTCAACTGTAGTTCAATGTCCATGGGCAATACATCTGTTTGTCCATTATTTCCTTTAACAAGATCAAAATAATCGGCTTCAGTCACTGAGAAATAGGCATAGATTTGAGTAATATCCGACATAGTTGTTAGTGGTTCCACTTCACCTGCAGTTACCAAATTTCCTACTAGTTTGGGGATCCTTCCTAAAAATCCATCCACTGGTGCTGTAACTGTACAGTAGTTTAAGTTTAACTGAGCTTCTGCCACTGCTGCTTTCGCTTGAGCTACCATTCCTTTAGCACTATCTAATGCTGCGTTTGCTGTTTGCAATTGAATAGGCGATACAAACTTATTCTCAACCAGTGATTTTACCTTGTCGAGCTCTACTTCTGCATCTACTAAGGCTGCTGATGCAGCTTTTAACGTAGCTTCTGCATGTTGCAATTTAATCTGATAGGGTTGACGATCGATCAGGAAAAGTGCCTGTCCTTTTTTGACATAACTTCCTTCTTTTACCAGTATTTTTTCGATATATCCTGTAGCTTGTGCTCTAACTTCAACGTTAACCTTACCTTGTAAGGACGCAGTATACTGACGGGTAATCTCAGCATCCCCACGCGCTACACGTTCTGTTTTCACTTCTACATGTCCTCCCATTTGTGCGGTATCATTGGTGTTTTGTTTGCATCCTACTGCAAGTAATAGGATCAAAACTGCTCCTCCAACATAAGCTAATACGCTTAGGTTTCTATAAACTCTACTCATAAAATTTTATATTACGCAACAAAAATGAAAAAAAGGAATTCTCCTAGCATTTTTATTGTTTTGAAGCGTAAAAAAAGAAGCCTGAAGCGTAAAATACGCGGACTAATCTGTAGGTAATAAACAGAAAAAGCTACCGAAGTAGCTGGAGCGAACTTTAGGAGTTCAGCCAATTTTTAAACAAAGGAGCCTTATCTCTACTGATGATAATTTCGCGTTGGGGATCGCGAATCAAAGTTACTTTGAGTTTGCCGTTATAGTAGTTTTGAATGTTGTGAATACTGTCTATCTCCAGAATATGTTGCCTATTTGCTCTGAAAAAAGAGGACGGATTCAACTCCTCTTCTACCTCTTCCATCGTTTGGTTGATAATCATTTCACTTTTGTCTTTCAATACCAAGTGCGTGATTTTTAATTCGGAATAGAGATAGTCTATTTCCTCAACTTTGACCGTTCGATATCCATCCTTGTAAGGAATGAGAAAACGCGAACGATAGACGATTTCCCTTTTACTTAAACTACCTAAAATATGTTGTATAGAATCCGTTAATTCCGCAGGAGTAGTTAATCCCTTATACTTGGTTAAGGCTTGTATTAAATCCTCTTCCTGTACAGGTTTCATCAGGTAATCAATACTATTAACTTTAAATGCTTTTAGCGCATATTCATCATAAGATGTCGTAAAAATTACGGGAATTGTAATCTGAATTTGCTCAAATATTTCAAAACACAGCCCATCTTCTAGCCGAATATCCATCAGGATCAAATCAGGTGAGGCATTGGTTTGTAGCCAATGTACACAGGATTGCACACTTTCTACTACAGCCTGAATCTGAATATTGGGTTCTATCTGATGCAAAAGGCGTATCAGTCTATTTGCATTTCTTTCCTCATCTTCAACAATCAATACCTTCATACGATGTGTTTATTTAATTGGTAAAACTTTTTTCTCTAACCGTTAACAGTGGTAATTTCACTAAAAACTCCGCTTCATTACGCACAATTTGAACCTCTACCTTACTCAATAAGCGATAGCGATCTACAATGTTTTTTAATCCTACTTTAGATGAAGGAAGTTCAACGACCAGCTTTTGTAGGTTATTGCGCACAACAACATACTGATCCACAACCTCTAGGTGAATAATCAACGGGTGCTCTTTGGAAGCTGTATTGTGTTTAACTGCATTTTCAACTAATAACTGCAAGGCAATTGGCGCCACAGCATAGGTAGTTTGAATGGCCTCGTCAATGGCAATCTCAAGTTCAACTTTGCGTCCCATGCGTTCTTTAATCAAGTAAAAATACGATTCCACAAAGCTTATTTCTTCTTTTAAGCTAATGGTATTTTTTCTAACATTGGATAGCATATAACGGTAAACCAGGGCCAAATGATCTATAAACTTAACTGCGACTTGTTGATTTTCAATCACCAATTCGGATAAGGTACTAAAGTTATTAAACAAAAAGTGGGGATCCAATTGCATTTTCAGCGTTTCTAATTCCGCCTGACTTGCAATACGCTCCAACTGTTCTGCTTTTAATTTTAATTCTGCTGCATCCATCATTGAGTTTCTCCAATTTTTAATTAAAAAGTATCCGGTGTGAATGACGCTAATAAAAATTCCTGTATTAATGCTGATCAACAGCGATTGCCACACATCTATTTTTGCTTCTAAGTCGAAGATTTCTCCAGGCTCAAAAGGGATCCAAACCAAATAGGCGATATTGAGTAAACAATAAACGGTAAAGATGCAGAAAATCAAGAGTAACAATTGCACGATTACGCGCCAAGCAGCGTATTTGGTCCAGGGTAATACCTTATTCAAGGCATGACTCAATTGCAAACTAATTTCACCAATCAGCGTACAGTATACCAAAATCATGATACCTGATTGCCAAAGCCCATCCTCATCAATGGTGGTGTACCATTCGGGATCATAGGGATTCAACAAAAAATGCGAAAAGAGATACAAGACAAAAACAGCTGGAATAACAACTAGCCGATAATGTTTTGTAAAAAGCGATTGTTCCTCTTTGTTTTTTTTCACCTTTCTTTCCATTATGTTAACAAAAGTAAGCAGCTTTTCGCTGAACAGTTAAGATTCCTAACCCAATAGGAATAATTATATCTTGAATCGTACAAATGTACTACCGTATCTTGAATAACACATCGAATGAATCATTCAGATCAAAAAAGCATAAAAAAAAGCCAGCTTTAACAGCTGGCCTTTGTTGTGTTATAACCTAAAAACCATAGTTCTTACGTCCTATTTCTTTTACTACCAATGTTTTAGCTACACTATCGTGTAAGGTTTGGTTTTTATTGCTTCCAAAGAATAAAAAGTATCCAATCAAAAAGATTAAGCTAGATACGATGGACATAAAGAATCGCCCAGTTGCCTGTCCAAAATCAATTGGATTTCCTTCTTCGCTAATACACTTAATGTTCATGGCACGTTGTCCTACTGTTGCTTGACCTTCGCTAGAATGCATGATTGCATAGTACAACCACGGTCCTACAATCGGAAGAAAACTCACAAACAAACAGATAAGTCGATCCAACAATAAGCCTACAAATCGATCTCCGAATTCCGCGTATTTATAATAGATTTCTCCCTGAGGGGTAAATAAAGTTACATGCGCATTATCTGCATGATACACTACATTTCCCACGCGTTGTTCATATGTATTTAACTGATATCCACCTTGTGGATTGGGAGAATTATATTGAAATACTTCACGTAATTCCTCTATTTGTTGTGCTTCTACCCAATTTTCAAGTCCATCAAACCAAACAAGCGTACTAGCTGAAATTCTCATTTGCACCAATTCTTCTTTTGAATAAGGCCCCTGCTTTTGGCTGTCTTTAACAATAAAATACTTTTTTTCCATGCTACTTTATTTTTATTGTAAACATACGAAAGCATTCGTTATCTCCCTACTTTTTTTATACTGTTAGGGAGTAAAAGTTACTAATTCAATTGCTGTAATATCGTCATGTCCAATAACATCAACAACTAAGGAATTGTTTTTTAACTCTTTAATTTTAAACGTAAACGATTGCCCAAATTCTTCACTAAAAACAGTGATCACATCACCTTCGAGTACCCAAGTACCTCGATCCTCTTTCAAACTGTACTTGTCGACAGCTTTGAACTTCTTGTCTTTTAAGGAAATGTGCACAGCTGAAACCTGATAAGCAAATCGCGCTGCTCCTTTACAAGATTCAGAAAATTCAAAGTGTGCCGCAATCCAATCTTTTTCCAAATTGTTTTCTTTTACGGATTTAATCGATTTTTGCTCGATATCATTTCCGCCTTCATCATTACTACAACTCACCACTGATAATCCAAGACTGACTGATACTATAGCAGCCAATGTCCATTTTAAAACTTTTTTCATAACATAGTCTATTAAGGGGTTAAACAATAGTTACTTTTAATTTTATGTTTTAAACTACTTTTCTTGCTTACTAATTTACTAAAAAATACTTAACAAATAATTAATTTACTAATTTTTGTAATATAAATCATATTTTAACCTAAATAGGTAAAAATTAAAAAAATCAACAGTTAAAACAATAAACTAAATTTTAAAAAGACGTCTTTATCACTTATTATCTTGGCACAAAAGTATTTTAATTATAATCGCTCAAAAATGACAAATATCATCAGCATTTACGATACTTTGACGATGTTTAGTGTGTAATTTATTTCCCTAAACCCAGCATACTTAAAATCAAACCCTTACCGACTAATTATCTAAAATCCTTCCAAATATTAACTAGATATTAACAAATTATATCTTTTTCAGCTCTTTTATTTTAAACAAACATTAGCTTAAAGATTTAATTACACAAAGGCTTTGGCAGTAAAATAACTGTATAAATTCAAACTCCTTATTTATTTATTTTTAATAAAATTTCACAAATTACGAATACGCAAAAAAAAGACAATGCGAAAAACACATTGTCTTTTTTTTTATACATTTTGATTTATACTCTTTTCTACTACTTTTTTTTAGTAGAAATCATAGGCGTAAGCCCTAATTTTTGAAATAACAGCTGATCTTGATCTAAAGCGGGGTTTGGCGTGACGAGTAATGTTTGCTCTTCACCTGAAAAAATAGAGTTTGCACCAGCAAAAAAACACCATCCCTGTTCTGCTTCGCTCATTTCTAAGCGACCTGCGCTCAATCTCACCATCGTTTTAGGCATGATAATTCGCGCTGTAGCAATCATGCGAACCATTTCCCAACTATCCGTTTTAGGCAGATCTTCTAAAGGCGTGCCCTTCACGCGTGCCAACGCATTAATGGGCACCGATTCTGGATGTTGTTCCATGGTGCTTAACGTACACAGCATAGCAATGCGATCCTGATCCGTTTCTCCTAATCCAATAATTCCTCCTGAACAAACGGTAATTCCAGCTTTTCGAACGGATTGAATGGTATTTAATCGCTGGTCATACGTTCGCGTTGATATAATATCTTTATAATGAGATTCAGAGGTATCTAAGTTGTGGTTATAGGCATATAATCCTGCTTCTTGTAAGCGTTTTGCCTGAGACTCTGTCAACATCCCCAAGGTACAGCAAACCTCCATATCAAGTGCATTGACGCCTTTTACCATCTCAATGACCTGATCAAAATCGCGGTTATCGCGTACTTCCCGCCAAGCAGCAGCCATACAAAATCGAGAAGATCCATTGGCTTTGGCTTTTTTCGCATGTCCTACAACCGTTTCTACAGCTAATAAACGCTGTACTTTAATATCTGTATGGTAACGTGCAGCTTGTCCACAATACGAACAATCTTCGGGACATCCTCCTGTTTTTATAGACAATAAGGTACTCACTTGAACTTCATTGGGGTTGTGATACTGTCGGTGTACACTTGCTGCCTGATAGACCAATTCCATGATTGGTAAATCATAAATAGCCTGAATTTCTTCTTTTGTCCAATTGTTTCGAATCGCTGCTCTACTTGTCATTATCTCTCTTGTTTTATTAGTTAAGCGCCAAAAATATTGGGGATATTAGAGGGATAAGGCATCCGGTTTAAAAAAAAGAGCTAGACCGGTGGGAGGGGACGGTTTACAGCTTACGGTTTAGTGGACAAAAAAAAAGAAGCCCCATAAGGACTTCTTTTCTTAATCTAACCACACTCTTTTTATTTTCAAACGATTGTTTGAAAACCAACACAAAGTTATAGGTATACGAGGTATACCCCAACACGATATTTTATACGTTAAAAACAGAAGTTTTTTTATCACTTACACACATTTCTTCTGTTTTTATCTAAGTTGTATTTTTGTTATCTTGTTTTTGCGTTCCATTTGTTTAAATCTATCTTAACGCAACACAACGCTAAGATTTAATTCTTTACATTTGAACAAAGCAAAATTCCATATTAATTTCAACCTTTACTAGGACATTTGTCCTCCTAATGATAAATATATGTTAAGAACAAATCTTGATTTTTTATCTTATATCGAATCCATCGCCCACAAAGATATCATTGCAGATAAAATTCAGTTGATCCAATATAAACCCAAAGATATCTTATTGACTCAAGGGGAACAAATAACTAAAATTATTGTTATCCGAGAGGGTATAACCAAGTGTTTCATTACGGAAGAAAATGGCAAGGAGTATATCCCTGAATTTTTGAGTCGTGGTGAAATTATGGGCGAAATCGAATACCTTGGCAAAATGCCCTGCTTGTGTTCGGTAGAGGCTCTCTCTTATGTCGATGCCTATGTCATTCCGTTGTCTATTTTTGATCACTTACTCAAAACAGATCTTACGTTCAACAATGTATTGCTCTCTGTCGAAGCCTTACGCGTTTATCACACCAGTGAGCGCGCTTCTTTTCAGCAGTTGTACACCGTTGAGCATGCCTTAGAGAAATTATTAACCCTTCAGGAGAAAAACCAAGTGGACATCTCTAAGGAGGATATGGCTTCGTATTTGGGTATTACTACGCGAACACTAAATCGCGCGTTGAAAAAAATACAAGAAGAAGAATAAAAAATAGGAGGTTCATCCCTGTTTTGCGCATTTAAAAATTAAATCCAACGGATAGTTGAATGTAATTTGCTCGTTCAAAATAATGCTTATACGCTTTAGCGGTTTGAACCTTGTATTTATTCCAATGGTAGTGCAATCCTACTACAGCACGAAATCTTTTAGCTATATTGTATTGATAATCCGTTCCAAATAAAAGTCCTGTTCCTGACATGGATTCAATCTCGACATAATACCCATTAGAAGTAAAGGATATATCATAGATTCCTATCTCAGGTTTAAATGTACTTTTAGGAGTTAGATCCAACTGATAAAAAATAGTCCCCCCTACTTTGGTCTGTTGGGATTTTGTCACCAATCCAATCATCTGAACATCATTTACTTTTAACTTCGTAAATCCAGCGAATAGAGCTAAACCTATATTGTTATAGCGTACAATACCCAGTTTCACATCTCCTCCCATATTGTGGGTCCGATGGGAGTCTGCCATCATATTATCGCCAAAATAAAAGGAATTCGTAAAGTAGAAACTCGTGTTGCGCAGCCAGATGACTTTGTCACTAGAATCTTTTTCTTGTGCTTGCATTTGCATTGAACTAAGTCCCATACACAGAACCAATCCAAAAAGCTGCATTGTTTTCTTTATTCTCATCTTACTCCTTTTTAGCGATATCTATGGTACCTAAATCAATCAAAAAAATTGGATCTCCATATTTTCCATTAACGAGGAACTTACTGTAGTTTTCTAGCTTTAGTACATAGGTGTAGTTTCCTCCAGGAAAACTAATTGTAAACGCTCCCTGCGTATCGGTATACGTTGCATTCACAACACTATGAGGAGGAGAAGGACTATTGATATCTATTGCGGATAAACGCTGATTTACGCTAGTATCCTCATTAATAGCATAGGCGTCAATTAGCACCAATTCATGCTGCAGAGGTTCTCCATTCTTGACAAAAACTCCCTGAACGACATAGCGTTCAGATCCGTCATAGGAACGGTCTAAACAAGAAAAAAATCCCAATACACAAAAGAGAAGTAGTATTTTTCCTTTCATCACTATTTAACTTAAAATTAAGCCAATATACCAATTACGGAACATAAAAAAAAGCGAATTATTAAAATAATTCGCTTTTATAATCCGTATGAATTTCAATTAAGACATGAACTTACTCACATCTACTTGTAATCCTTTTGCAATGCGCATACCTAAATCCGCATCGGCTCTAAACCAATGACACAATTGACGCATGATGATTTCCTCTCGTTTTGGTCCATCGATTCCCGACATCGCTCCAACAATATTGTTTACCGTATTGGTTTTTGCTTCATCTGTCATGATACGGTACAGATTTCCTGGTTGTGTAAAGTGATCGTCCTCGCCTATTCCATTTCGATCATAGTGGTCTGCTACGACGTGCTCACCCAAATCTAATGCGGGTTCTTTGTAACTTTCATCAATAACCATAGAATCAAAGCTATTTGGGTAATAGTTTGGTTCACTTCCTCCATTGCCATCGATACGCATAGCACCATCTCTGTGGTAGTTATTGGTAGCGAAAGGACAACGGTTCACCGGAATTTGCTCGTGATTGGCTCCTAAACGGTAGCGTTGTGCATCTGGATAAGACAAAATACGACCTTGCAACATACGGTCTGGAGAGAATCCTATTCCATCAACAATATGTGTTGGCGCAAAAGCTGCTTGTTCAACATCTTGAAAATAGTTGCGTGGATTTTCATTTAATTCTAATACCCCCACATCAATCAACGGATAATCTTTATGTGGCCATACTTTGGTTACATCAAATGGATTTACTTTGGCCACGCGACTTTCTGCTTCTGTCATCACTTGAATCTTTAGGTTCCATTTTGGAAAGTCGCCTTTTTCAATGTGGGTAAACAAATCGCGTTGTGCATAATCCATATCCGTTGTACGCATAGCATCTGCCTCAGGACCTGTTAAGTTTTTAATACCTTGAGCCGTTTTGAAGTGAAACTTCACATAAACGCGTTCGTTTTCGGCATTAACCATAGAAAACGTATGACTTCCATAGCCATTCATATGACGGTATCCAAACGGTGTACCTCGATCTGACATCAGAATCAACACTTGGTGTAAACTCTCTGGATTCAATGACCAGAAGTCCCACATCATAGTTGCTGATTTTAGATTCGTTTGTGGATGACGTTTTTGAGTATGGATAAAGTCGCTGAACTTTTTCGCATCCTTAATAAAGAATACAGGGGTATTGTTTCCTACTAAATCCCAATTTCCGTCTTCCGTGTAGAATTTTACTGCAAACCCACGTGGATCACGTTCTGAATCTGCTGATCCTTTCTCCCCACCTACGGTTGAGAAACGCAAAAACACCTTGGTTTGTTTTCCTACTTCACTAAATAATTTTGCTTTGGTGTATTGGGTAATGTCATGGGTTACGGTAAATGTCCCAAATGCTCCAGAACCCTTCGCATGAACCACACGCTCTGGAATACGCTCTCTGTTGAAATGTGCCATTTTCTCATGCAAGATATAATCTTGCAATAATACTGGCCCACGCTCCCCCGCTGTCATTGAATTTTCATGCTCTACATAAGGTCTCCCTACTGCTGTTGTTAGTTTTTTGTTTTCCATAGTGCTATACTTTATTTCGTTATTTTCTAATTCAAATATACTAATTATCAATCCGTTGTCCGTAATTTTGTTATACCATTAGGTTATAATAGAATAAATAAAATCTATGGTGTTGTGATTAACGATAAATAAAAGTGATGAGTGGTGAGTAGTGAGTAGTGAGTAGTGAGTGGTGAACCACACCCATTTCCCTTCTCCCATTTCCCTTCTCCCATTTCCCTTCTCCCATTTCCCTGCTCCCATTTCCCTGCTCCCATTTCCCTGCTCCCATTTCCCTGCTCCCATTTCCCTTCTCCCATTTCCCTTCTCCTATTTCCCTTCTCCCATTTCCCTGCTCCCATTTCCCTTCTCCCATTTCTCTTCTCCCATTTCTCTTCTCCCATTTCTCTTCTCCCATTTCTCTTCTCCCATTTCCCTTCTCCCATTTCCCTTCTCCCATAACCAAAAAAAAAAAACACCTTTAACTAGTAAAGGTGCTTTCTATATCAATTGAGGTGATTTAGTTATTTGGGAAAATTCTCAACACTTTTGAGCAATTATCTCTTACTTCATCTACCAATTCTGGGTGTTCGTTTAATTTCAGTCCATAAGAAGGGATCATCTCTTTGAACTTCGCTTGCCATGCGGCTGACTTAAATTCTGTAGGGAAACAGTTTGCTAATAATTTCAACATAATAGCTGTTGCAGTTGACGCTCCGGGAGACGCTCCTAATAAAGCTGCAATTGATCCATCAGCTGAGTTGACAACTTCTGTTCCAAACTGTAGAATACCTTTCCCGTCTTTGTCTCTTTTAATTACTTGTACACGTTGACCGGCATGTTCTACTTTCCAATCCTCATCTTTTGCATTAGGGAAATACTCTTTCAGTGATTCGTATCTCGATTTATCAGATTGTAAAACTTGTCCGATTAAGTACTTCGTAAGGTCTAAGTTACGCATTCCTGCACCCAACATTGGTCCGATATTATTTAATTCCAATGACTTAAACAAGTCCATATTTGATCCGCGTTTCAAGAATTTAGTAGAGAATCCTGCATAAGGTCCGAATAATAGGGAGTGTTTTCCATCAATAAAACGCGTATCCAAGTGTGGCACGGACATTGGAGGTGCACCTACTGATGCTTTTCCGTATACTTTGGCCATGTGTTTTTGAACGATTTCAGGGTTATTACACACCAACCATTCTCCTCCTACTGGGAATCCACCATATCCTTTACTCTCAGGAATATCCGCTTTTTGCAACAACAAGATTGCTCCACCACCTGCACCAACAAACACAAACTTCGCTTTCACTTTTTTGTGCTCTCCAGTTACTTCATCTTTTGCAGAAACGCTCCACTTATCGCCTTTGCGTTTAATATCCGTTACTTGGTTATTAAAGTGTACATTTACGCCATCTTCTTGGGTTAAATGAGCAAAGATTTCTCTCGTTAATTCTCCGAAGTTCACGTCTGTACCAATTGGCATATAGGTAGCGGCATATACGTCGTCTAGTTTTCTTTCTTCCATTAAAAGCGGTGCCCAAGCTTTAATTTGGTCTACCTCTTTTGAGAACTTCATTCCGTGGAATAACGGATATTTTTGAAGTTCATTGTATCGTTTTTCCAAGAAATTCACATTGTCTTTTCCCCATACAAAACTCATATGTGGTACAGAATTAATAAATTTTCTAGGGTCTTTTAAAACATTTTTATTTACCAAGTATGACCAGAACTGCCTTGAAAGTTCGAATTGCTCCACAATACTAATCGCTTTTGTTGCGTCAATACTGCCATCGGCTTTTTCTGGTGTATAGTTTAATTCACAAAATGCAGAGTGTCCTGTACCCGCATTATTCATTGCGTCTGAACTCTCAGCTGCAGCGCGATCTAAACGCTCTAAGATTTCTATTTTTAGGTTCGGATTCAATTCTTTTAGTAAGATTCCAAGAGTAGCACTCATGATTCCAGCTCCTACCAAAACAACATCAACCTCAGATTTTTGTATACTTGACATTATATCGAATATTTATTTATGTGCAAAATTAATTTTTATCTACAGGAAAAACAGTTTTTTAATGCTAAAATTTTAAAAAAGAACTAATTAAATCGCATTGCGCCCCATATAATCTTGTAAGATTATAGTGGCAGCAATTTCGTCTATTAATGCTTTATTCTGTCTTTGTTTTTTCTTTAAACCACTATCTATCATGGTTTGAAAAGCCATTTTAGAGGTAAAACGCTCATCTATCCGCTCTACAGGCATCGTAGGAAACGCTTTTTTAAATGCAGCAATAAACTCATTTAAAATAGGCGTTATCTCCGAAGGTTCATTATTTAAACGCTTGGGTTCTCCGATGATTACTCTTTCTACTTTTTCTTGCTGAAAATACTCTTTTAAAAAAGACATCAGTTCGCTTGTATTGACCGTAGTTAATCCCGATGCGATAATTTGAAACTCATCGGTTACTGCAATACCCGTTCTTTTTTGACCAAAATCAATAGCTAATAAACGTCCCATTCTAGTATGTAAATGTCCCGTATGTTGATTGAATCGTTAATTTTTTATCTGCCGCATCTTCTACACGTCCTACGATTTGCGCTCTTACGTTGAAGCTTTTAGCGATAGCAATAATATCTTCCGCAATAGCAGGATTTACGTATAATTCCATGCGGTGTCCACAGTTGAATACCTGATACATTTCTCTCCAATCGGTTTTCGATTGTTCTTGTATCAACTGAAACAAAGGCGGAACCTCAAATAAATTGTCTTTGATAATATGAAGATTATCTACGAAATGTAAGATTTTTGTTTGTGCTCCACCACTACAGTGAATCATTCCATGTACGTCATCTGATTTGTATTGATCTAAAATCGCTTTGATGATTGGTGCATAGGTTCTCGTTGGTGAAAGCACTAATTTTCCAGCATCGATTGGCGCATTGGCCACAGCATCTGTTAAGTGTACCTTTCCAGAATACACTAATTCTTCTGGCACTGATGCATCATAACTCTCTGGATATTTTGCAGCTAACGAATGATCAAATACATCATGACGAGCTGAAGTAAGTCCGTTACTTCCCATTCCGCCATTGTATTCTTTTTCGTACGTTGCTTGTCCGAAAGACTCCAATCCTACAATTACATCTCCTGCTTTAATATTGGCATTGTCAATTACATCACTGCGTTTCATGCGTGCTGTAACTGTTGAATCTACGATAATTGTGCGAACTAAATCGCCCACATCTGCTGTTTCTCCACCTGTTGAGTGAATGGTTACGCCAAATGTTTTTAATTCTTGAATTAACTCTTCAGTTCCATTGATAATCGCAGAGATTACCTCACCTGGAACTAAGTTTTTATTTCGTCCAATTGTGCTTGACAACAAAATATTATCTGTTGCACCGACACATAATAAATCGTCAATATTCATGATTAAGGCATCTTGAGCAATGCCTTTCCAAACAGAACTATCGCCTGTTTCTTTCCAATACATATAAGCTAATGACGATTTTGTTCCTGCTCCATCTGCATGCATAATCAAACAATATTCTTCATCTCCTGTTAGGTGATCGGGAATAATTTTACAGAATGCTTTAGGAAACAATCCTTTATCTATGTTCTTTATTGCATTGTGAACATCTTCTTTCTCAGCAGAAACTCCGCGAAGCGCGTATCTATTACTTGAACTCATAAATAGTGTGTTGTTTGTGCAAATTTAATGCGAATGTTATTGTAAAACAAAGCTTTTTACATTAACATTTTTTTA
>JASLHL010000104.1 GCA_030152225.1 Flavobacterium sp.
GTCAAAATTCAATGAGTATGCCTTATTCATGACAACTAATCCAGCTGTAAAAGTATTATCTTACGTAACGTATATCTCAATCCTTTTCCACGCGATTGATGGTATAGTTCTAACGATTCAAAACAAAAAAGCTCGTCCGATTGGATACGCGAAGAACAACGCTAGTGCAAACAGCAAGTGGGCTTCTCGTAACATGGCGATATTGGGAACTTTATTGTTAGTTTTTATCGTAACACACATGGTAAATTTCTGGGCGAAAATGCACTTTTCGACTATGCCATTGCAAACGATGGAAGTTAAGATTGAAGGTCAAGAAGAGCCTGTATTTATTTACAAAACAGTTCAAGAGCAACCGATCGATGTAAGAGCAGTTGAAATGGGACAGTTAGAAATCAAAGGAACTTCGTTTTACCAAAAAGGGACAGATTTAAAACTTGCGGATGGTTATAAAGATTTACATAAAATTACAATTGAGTTTTTCCAAGATCCTTCTACAGGATTGATTAGCACAATTTTATATGTAATCGCAATGATTGTTCTTGGATTCCATTTATCTCATGGTTTTGCAAGTGCATTCCAATCTTTAGGGATAAATAATCCAAAGTATAACTGTTTGATTAAAGGCATTGGCTACTTATTTGCCTATTTAGTTCCTGCTTTATTCGCAATCATTCCATTATACATTCACTTTATTAAATAGTCCTAAAGAAATTGATTATGAAATTAGATTCAAAGATACCTCAAGGACCAATCGATAAGAAATGGTCTGATTATAAAAACCACATTAAATTAGTGAATCCGGCGAATAAACGTAACATTGATGTTATCGTTGTAGGTACAGGATTAGCTGGTGGATCTGCTGCTGCTACTTTAGCAGAGCTAGGTTATAATGTAAAAGCCTTTTGTTATCAAGATTCTCCTCGTCGTGCGCACTCAATTGCAGCACAAGGAGGGATTAACGCGGCAAAAAACTATCAAGGTGACGGTGACTCAATCTACAGATTATTCTATGATACTGTAAAAGGAGGAGATTACCGTGCACGTGAAGCAAACGTTCACCGTTTGTCTGAAGTTTCAGCTAATATTATTGACCAATGTGTGGCTCAAGGGGTACCATTGGCACGTGAGTACGGTGGTTTATTAGACAACCGTTCTTTTGGAGGAACACAAGTTTCTCGTACGTTCTACGCGAAAGGACAAACAGGGCAACAGTTATTGTTAGGAGCATACTCTGCAATGAACCGTCAGATTGGTCGTGGTAAGATCAAAATGTACAACCGTCATGAAATGCTAGATTTAGTTTTAGTTGATGGAAAAGCAAGAGGAATTATTGCTCGTAACTTAATTAATGGGGAGATTGAGCGTCATTCAGGACACGCTGTAGTAATTGCTACAGGTGGATATGGAAACGTATTCTTCTTGTCTACGAATGCAATGGGATCAAACGTAACTGCTGCTTGGAAAGCACACAAACGTGGAGCATTCTTTGCAAACCCTTGTTTTACACAAATTCACCCAACTTGTATTCCTGTTACAGGAGACCACCAATCAAAATTAACGTTGATGTCAGAGTCTTTGCGTAATGATGGACGTATTTGGGTACCTAAAAACATGGAAGATGCTGTTGCAATTAGAGAAGGTCGTTTAAAACCAACCCAAATTGCAGAAGAAAATAGAGATTACTACTTAGAAAGAAGATATCCATCATTCGGTAACTTAGTACCACGTGACGTTGCGTCTCGTGCAGCGAAAGAAAGATGTGATGCTGGATATGGAGTTAACGCAACTGGAGAAGCTGTTTACTTAGACTTTGCTTCTGCTATTGAGCGTTACGGTAAAGAACAAGCGCGTATTCAACATTTAGATGAAAACGATGCAAAGTTAGTTTACAAATTAGGTAGAGACGTTGTAGAGAATAAATACGGAAACTTATTCCAGATGTATGAGAAAATCGTTGACGAGGATCCATACACAACACCAATGATGATTTACCCAGCCGTTCACTATACCATGGGAGGTGTTTGGGTTGATTACAACTTAATGTCTACGATTGAGGGATGTTATGTAATTGGTGAAGCAAACTTCTCAGATCACGGAGCAAACCGTTTAGGAGCTTCTGCTTTGATGCAAGGATTAGCCGATGGATACTTCGTATTGCCTTATACAATCGGGGATTACTTAGCTGATGATATTCGTACAGGTACGATTCCAACTACTTTACCAGAATTCGACGCTGCGGAGAAAAATGTACAAGATATGATCGATCACTTAATGAATAATAAAGGATCGCATTCAGTAGATTATTTCCACAAGAAATTAGGTAAAATCATGTGGGATAAAGTAGGTATGGCGCGTAATGCGCAAGGTCTAAATGAAGCAATGGATGAAATTGCAACATTGAGAGAAGAATTCTACAAAGACGTGAAAGTATCTGGTACTGCAGATAGCTTTAACCAAGAGTTAGAAAAAGCACTAAGAGTTGCTGACTTCTTAGAGTTAGGTGAATTATTCGCAAAAGATGCTTTACACCGTGAAGAATCTTGTGGAGGACACTTCCGCGAGGAACACCAAACAGAAGAAGGAGAAGCACAACGTGATGATGAGAACTTTGCTTATGCTGCTGCATGGGAGTACAAAGGAAATCCTAGAGACGCTGTTCTACACAAAGAAGACTTGGTGTATGAAAATATTAAGTTGGTAACTCGTAGTTATAAATAATATTGAGGTATTGATTCTTGAATCATA
>JASLHL010000344.1 GCA_030152225.1 Flavobacterium sp.
TTTGTAAACAATCTTCAAATGAAGGTTTTGACCACCTAAAATTTCTTCATAACATCTGATCATCTTGGAACGTATTAGAATTTTTCAGTTGAGGGATTCGACTGCTTCTAATCGATCCAATCTTATACAATTAAGCATATGTTTAAAGCCTTACTCTCTTTTATTCTCCTGTTTTGTTTTTTGAATTGTTTTGCACAAAAAAAAATAAGCGATACCCATCAATTGGTCTGGGTCAAAGGATTATCAACAGGACTGTCCGAAGCTGGATTTAATTATAATACGCGAATTCACGTTGGTGGAGCCTTTCCTGTACTCAATAAAAAATGGGCAACGTCCCAACATAGTTACGTTTATTATGTGGTCAAGAGCATCAAAGAAAATGAAAAGCTCTTTTCAATATATGATGATGGAGCATTACACACGTTCTATACGGATGTGATTAAATCGGACTTGGAAGTAAAGGTCGACTTAGCATATCTAGCTCAAGGCGCTATTGTTAATTTTAATTTTGTCAATGCCAATTATCGCAATAAATATGGAGAACGTATTTTCTATTTGGACAATACCTATGACAAATCCAATACCGCACTGTATGAGGTTTTAATTTGCAACGACTGCGGAAATCCAACCACGCGAAATAAAATAGAAACGTATTTGGCATTGAAATACGGCATCACTTTAGATGATAAAACCAAGTATTGGAGTAGTAATGAGGTACAGCTTTGGGATGCACAGCTCAATGCCACCTTTAATAACCATATTATAGGTCTTGCCAAGGATCGCTATTTTGGGTTAGAACAGCTAGCAACAGCAAGTAATGAAGAGCCCGCTGTTGTATTGAAAAAAGCGGATAATGGAGAGGTTCTCGCCAATCAAAGCTTTGTGTTGATCGGCGATAATGGCAAAGAAAAAGCTTTCGATGCACAAAGCAATCGATTGAAACGACAATGGTTGGTGCAAAATAAAGGAGATCACGATCTAACAGTAGATTTCTCAGTTGCAGTAACTCCCGAAAAGGATATCGATTACTATCTCTATACCGCTGCAGGAGGGGAAGTCGCCCAGGATACATCTGATACGTTACAATTGAGCTTTAAAAATATCACTGTCAATACACAGACCGATACGTATTGGTCAATTGGACGAGTAAGACCGTTTGCTATTGATATTGAACAAGATACCTTGGGGATTAATCGCAGCTATCAATTGTTGACGCATGGAGCAAGTGAACCGCCTTATGCGATTCAAGCGATGGATTTAAACACACAAGAGGAGTACTTCTTTGTCGCGGAAAATATGCCATTTGATTTGAATCAACTACCGAAGTCGACCTATTCCTTTACCGTACGCGATAGTCAAGAACAACAAGCCACCATCGAGTCGATCGCCTTAGATTTTGACGCGTCGAATTTGATTGTCATGCCAACAACGTGGACCTTGAATGGAAGAGACCTGCTTGCTATTCAGCCGCAACTCAAGAAACCAAGCACTTCTTATGGGTACCGCTGGTATTTAGGCGATAGAGTCATTTCTACTGCTCCTGTTTTACGGGTCAATTACCCTGGGACTTTTGCCTTGGAAGTGGTGGATCACAAAGGGAAATACCAGCGTTTTGGTTTTACTGTTGACCAAGAAACTCAGCGAGACTCTTCACTAGATGAACACTGGTTTGTCAGTCCAAATCCCGTAAAAGCAGGAGACGAATTCAAGGTACACTATGTATTTGGATCAGAAAAATACGTTGATTTTTATATCTATACCCTCGATGGGAAGTTTATTCAACGCGAGAAACACGGCCTTATCAAAGGAGGAACCTTTGCCTATCACTTGGCTGGACGAACCACCTATCTGTTGGTCTCTATCATCAATAGTAAAACATCACTTCAGAAATTAATTGTCAAATAAAACCGTAGGAGTATGCAATTTTTTAAACGTTACCAAAGAGAAATCTCAACTTTTATTTTGATCGGCTTACTACAAAGTTTTGTTTTTGAAGTGTTTGCCGCCTATGCCAACCCAATTCCGATGAAGCCAGTCGCTTATTTCTACGATCCTATGGATGAAGAAGAAGAGCGCTTGTTATTGAAAAATACAGCAGCGGATGATAGGGTGCATCTGGAGGATATCGTTTCTATTGTGGAATCTCCAGTAGAAGAGAAAATAGACGATCAAACAGATGAAGTACTAGTAGAGGAGGAAATAAGCAAGGAGAAAAGAGTAGCAACCCAAACGGCTGTCGTTCAGTCAACAGTTGACCACGCAGGGGAATCGGTTATTTTATATGGTGCCGATATTCCTTATGGGATGATTGGTATAGCGGCTGATCAACCGTATGATGATCCCGAAGATAACCTGTTTAAGGTGACCATATCCGAAGCTATTGATGCTAAGGCGACTTATATGTTGTCTTACGATTTGTATGGCGCTTCGAGTTCAGCAGCAGTGGCTAAAAGTATCAATACCAGCACGAGTGTCGGAGGCTATATACAAAGTAAAAATCAAGTGTGGACCCGTGTAGAAGAGTATATTGCTCCGTTTAATTTAAAACAGGGGGTGAATACTGTTTTGTTCACAGCAGATGAACAACCCGAATCGCCTTATTTGGTGCGCAATTTGCAAATCGAAAAACGCGTAACACAAGAAACAGAAGAATTACTTCAGATCAATGCAACCGTACGCGATAGTATAACAGGGCAAGTATACGTATCTGGGGTTGTTGCTGTTGGACAAGCGTCCGAATTGTATATTTCGGGAAAACGCATTCCCATTATTCAGCATACGTTTGAATACCTAGAAGCAATAGAAGATTCTTTAACAACACCGTTGTTAGCGGAAGTAAAAGAAGAAGGGGAAGTCGTGGCCATACAGGAAATTCAACTGGAGAATACCCCTGTTATTGCTGAAGTCACTCCCTTAACAACGGCCTTTAGACGCCATGAATTTGCCGTTCAAAAACAAGGCGAATCCCAAGTGTTTCAACACGATCAAGTCGAGATTGAACTTCCATCGACGAGTTTTAAAGAAGATTTTACCCTGTCGATTCAAGAATTAAGACCTCGTGATTATGCGCCTACAGGGATGACATTAATAAACGTTACGCCTGAGAAGAGTGCCTATCGCTTTTTACCAGATGGCATTCAATTTGATCAAGCAGTTACCCTGCGCTTACCTTATGACGCTACGGCTTTACCACGTGGGTATAGCGCTAAGGATATACAAGTGTTTTACTTTGATACAACGATCAAACAATGGGCTAAGGTTCAGGTGATTGACGTTTTGGAAGAGAGCCAGCAAGTGGTTGCTTTAACGACACACTTTACAGACTATTTAGCAGGGGTGATTCAGGAACCCGAGAGTCCCGATGGCGATGCTTTTTCACCCACGACACTGAGTGGGATACAAGCTGTTAATCCGACGGAAAATATTCCGATGGTCAGTGTCCCTCAAATTAATGATCGCGGGGATGCAGCACTTACTTTTCCTTTGATTTTACCTGTAGGTAGACAAGGTATGACTCCCGATTTATCAGTCAACTACAACAGTGGGGCGGATGAAGGGGATTTTGGTTTGGGATGGAGTTTATCCGTACCAACAATATCCGTAGATACGCGTTGGGGAGTGCCTGTGTACGATGCGGCCAAAGAAACAGAATCCTACTTGTTGAATGGAGAGGAATTGTTACTGGTTAAATCCGATCGTACGATGTATGTTCCGCATAAAGATCCGTTGATCAACCGCGTGAGTAATGCTACGTTCCAAAAAGCCCAACATAGCCCCAATCAGGAAATTAAGCGCTTGGGCTCTGTGAATAATTATACCTGGCAAATTGTGGATCGATCTTCT
>JASLHL010000133.1 GCA_030152225.1 Flavobacterium sp.
GGACTTATTAGCGCTCGCCCAAAAAGCCAAAGACACCCTCGACATAGCCAAAGCCTACCTTTATTTAGGTGATTATTATGAGGATATAGTGAAATTAGATAGCGCTTATGTATCCTACTCCTATGCAGCCAAATTTTACCAAGCCAAACAGGATACCTTACATGTGGGGATCATGCAAAAATCAATGGCCGTTATTTTATTTGAGGAAGGGCTGTTTAATCAAGCTGAAGTAGAGGCATTTGCTTCTATACAAAAGATTACCCCTTACAAAAATAACAAGCTACTACTTGAAGCCTATGTTACTATTGCCAATATTCTCGATCAAAATTCACAAAGCGAAGAGGCCATATTATACTACAAACAAGCATTAAATCTGCTCAATACGTATGATACAAAAGAAGATGTTACGTATCAAAGGGCTACGATATACAACAATATCGGCTATTTATACAACGGCATACAAAAATACACAGAAGCAGAAAAGGCCTTGTTAGAGGGATTAAATTTACTGACCCAAGACTTACACAACAGTTTGGTACACGCTATGTTATACAATAACTTAGCGTTAACATACATCAAGACCAATCGACTCAACGAGGCGGAGCGTTTAGTTCACGATGCTTACGTCATACGAGAGAGGTTACAGATTCCCCAAGGGCTTATTTCGAGTTACAGCCGTTTTGGTGAGCTTTATCTCGCTCAGAAAGACACCTTAAAAGCGGTTGAATACTGGCAAAAAGGATTTAAAATATCGGAAACGGTAAAAGCGCGTAATACAGCCCTGACCAATTTGCGTTATTTAAGCTTATACGACCAAAAAAATGCCAAAGCCTACACCCAGCGCTATTACGAGATTAATGATAGTTTGAAAACACTCCAGATAGAAAACCGAACTAAATTTGCGCGTATCGAATATGAAACCGCTCAATTAGAAGCGAGAAATGAATTGTTGTCCCAACGCGTAACGCTCTTCAGTATACTTTCTATTTTAGCTGTTTTACTATCGATTTTAATCTACATTTTATTCAAACAAAAAATGATTCAAAAGCGCTTGTTGTTTGAACAGCAACAACAGCATGATCGTGAATTAATCTATAAGCTTATTTTACAGCAAGAAGAAATTGCTAAAAAAACCCTTTTGGACGAGCGAACGCGGATCAGTACCGAATTACATGATGGTATCATCAATACGCTTTTCAATATCCGTTTAATGCTCTCTAATGAGTGTACAGCTGAAAATCGCCAGCTTATTGCTTCTGAAATTGAAGAAGCACAGCAACAAATCAGACGCATCTCTCATAACCTCCAAGATCAATCCCTTGCTATAGGGAGCTTTACGCCTATTTTAGAAAACTTAATCGAGAAGAACACAACCCCTGGGCATACCTTTACTTTACTCATTGCCCGCAATTTTGATTGGAGTAATTTTGATTATGAAACCAAAATGAATATATATCGCATTATTCAAGAGTCAATTCAAAATATCATCAAACACGCACAAGCTACGCGTTCAATTATATCCATCGTCGAATCAACCTCAAACTATCACATCAAAATTCAAGATAATGGTGTTGGTTTTAAAGTAAGTGAAATAAAAAAAGGGATTGGCTTGAAAAACATTCAGTTTCGCGTTAACCAAATGAATGGAATACTGACTATTAATTCCAATGCAACGAAAGGGACTATATTAGAAGTTATTATTGCAAAAGCAAAATAGGGATAGGTGTCCCCACAACCAATCCCTACTTACCTAAATTAATCAATAGATATTCATTTTTAACACGTTTGCGAATTGCATTTTATCGCGATGCAGCAAAACAATGTGACAAACACATAAACCACAAGCGTTATAGCATGACTATATCGAGGGCTAAAGTAGACATACGCCCTTATTTTTCAAAGCTTGCCCCATTTCTTTTAACAAAAATGAAAGTTGAACATTCATTTTTCAACGGAATTAATCTAGATTTCTTAAAATTAAATGAATCCTTGGAACTTTACTTGCTTCAAAAGCTCCGATAAATCGTTTACACCAAACTCCTTTTTCATGGTTGTCAGCATGCGTTGGACGGTACTTTGGCTTTTAAAGACAATCTCACAGATTTCCTGAACTTTGTATCCTTTGTCTAGCAACATCAGGATTTCAATATATTGTTCTTGTTGCATTAATTGACGTTTAGCCAATAAGCTGAGTACATTTTTTACTCCAACACTGTAAAATACTTGACCAATCATGCACTGGCGGATGGTCTCAATCAACAATTCATCCGTAACATCGGCCTTCATTAGTAAGGCATCTGGACGTACTTTTTTGTGAATACTATAGATCAACAAGGCTTCTTCATGTCCCGTGATCATGATAATTTTTGCCTTGGGAAACTTCTCTTTTGCGTATAGTGCAAGTTTTTGTCCATCCGAGATACGCAGTTGAACGTCAAAGTTTTTTGCCAAGTTATAGTCAATGATCAACATATCAATACTCTGCAATTCATCCAAATATTCAATCGCTTTGGGAATCGTTTCACTAGCATAAAAAGTACTTTCTAAAAAATTTTCACGCAACAAGCGAATATAACTAGTTAAAATCATCGGATGATCATCTATCACTAGAAATACGGGATTATATAAATTCATAGTAAGCTACAATTAGAAGTACTTATATTTTTACCAAAAATACTCTTTTTTTTGGAGTGTTCACTATCTCAACTATTCAGACAAATGAGATATAATTATAATTTGAATCAAAAATACAGTTTTTTTTATGTTTAAGTAATATATTAACTATAATACCGTCAAATTAATACAAAACCTTGTTTCTCTTTTTTTACTTGTCAACCTGTTTTTTCTTGGTTCGCTATTGACATACTGTTGTCATACACACCAACTATCTTTGCGCTAAACAACCTATATATCATGAATATCAAACACTTAAAAGCCATCCCTATTATTGGTATTGCAGTGCGTACCACCAATCAAGAAGAACAAGCAGCCTTGGATATTCCACAATTGTGGGAGGCGTTTCACAGCCAACAACTCCTAGAAAAAATCCCACATGCCTTTACGGATACGATTTACGCTATTTATACGCAATATGAAAGTGATTTTACAGCTCCCTATACCACTATTATTGGCTGTCGGGTGAGTTCCTTAGCAGAGATTCCCGAGGGAATGGTGGCGCATATTATTCCCGAAGGGCCTTATATACAACGCCTTGTATGTGGTAATTTGCAGGAAAATGCCGTACTTCGCGAATGGATGGACATTTGGAATTCTCCAGACCTCAATCGAGCGTATACCTCCGATTTTGAAGTCTACGGACCTAAAGCACAAGATCCAACACAAGCTGAAATGGAAATTTACCTTGCTATAAAATCATCTTAAATACAAACAAGAGCGTTGTGCTCCATTAATTCTACTTACCTTTAAGGCATAGAACAACCCTAACATAAGGACATATATGCGAGTAGGCTTTTTTCAATATGCCGTGATTTGGCGTGACAGACAAGCAAATCTAGATTATATTGCTGCAAAGATTAAACAGGAAACGTTTGATTTACTGGTTTTACCTGAATTTTTCACCACGGGCTATGCCATGGACACCAAAGAAGAAATTCTGCCTTTTGTAGAAGATCTTCGCGATAGTCCTACGGTAGACTTTTTGTCCAACTTACTGGCTGAAACGGGAAATGGTTATATTTCTGGTACAATTCCCGAAATCGATCAAGGAGTGCTTTACAACACTTCTATTCTCGTTGGCGCACAGGGCTTGGTGGCCTCTTACCGCAAAATCCACCTACCCGATTACGAAAAACGATTCTTTCAGGCAGGAGATACGGCTGTTGTATTTCCCAGTAATCACGGAAATATTGGCTTGACGGTTTGTTTTGATTGTTGGTTTCCTCAACACACTTCTCTACTCAAATTACAAGCAGTTGATGTGATTTGTCACTCCGCTTGTTTTGGCGGTCCAGTTACGCCGACAATTATTCCCATTCGCGCCTTGGAAAATCAGTGTTTCTATATCAGCTGTAATCGCATTGGGGAAGAGTATTTTGAGGGTGAACTAGAAGCCTACCGCGGAGAAAGCCAACTTGTCAATCCCGATGGAGAAGTTCTTGCTAAAGCAGCTAATGAAGAAGCACTAATCCTAGTAGATATAGATCTAAATGAAGTGAATCGCCCTGATTTTGGAAGTTTAATTACCAAAGACTTTCAATCAGAACACGAGAAATACAACATTCGGCTGTAACACCACTGGGTTTCATTAATTTCGCCCACCATTGCATTTCCTCCTCCTCAGAAAAGGAAATAAGCGGTTGGGCTTGGTTTTAGTGGCTACTTTTATTTTTTTAACACTCAAATTTAAATCCTATGTTTTTCAACGAATTTCCAACGATAGAAACGGAGCGCTTACTCCTACGCGCGCTTCATTTTACAGATGCCCCAGCGCTATTTGATTATTTTTCTAGAGATGAAGTAACAGCATTCTACGATCTCCCCACCTTCGAATCCGTTCAGGAGGCACATGAATTGTTATTGGCTTGGCAAGAGCGCTATCAAAATAACGATTCCATCCGTTGGGCTATTACTCGACTCGAACAACCTCAACACCTAATTGGTACTTGTGGGTTTCACAATTTTTCAATAGAAAACTTCAGAGCCGAAATAGGCTATGAATTACACCCTGATTTTTGGCAAACAGGTATCATGACTGAAGCTATTCAAGCCTTGATTCCCTTTGGTTTTGAGCATTTTAATTTACACCGCATTGAGGCATTTATCGACCCCTCTAACCTAGCTTCTCGCAAGTTGTTGGAAAAAGTTGGACTGCAATCAGAAGGTGTTTTACGCGATTATTTCTATGAAAAAGAAAAATTTGTAGATGGTGAGATTTTTAGCCTGTTGAAAAAAGACTATTCCCCCCAACCATAACGTACTGCTAGAACAGGCGTTTCATTTCATATTGAGCTAATTCACTTTTCAAATTCAACTGCTGAAAAAAAGCTGTGGTTGCTACTGATGTTTCGTCTACATTGTACACATACACTTCATTAGATGCCGTTCTTTCTTTCATCATTTGAATGAAATGCGTAGCAATCCCTTTTCTTCGATGTGTTTCGGCAACAGCTAGTTGCAAGATTCGTTTAGTTGTAGGATTGAAAATAATGTAGCCCACCAGCTGCTCCTGATCATAAGCCCCAAGTGTACAACAACGGTTCTTGCTTTTTTCCAAAGCAGAAACCGTATACTGCCAAGCGGGTTGAATCTCCCAAAACGAACAAAAAACAGGCCAATTAAAATCAGCTAAAGCCTTGAATTCAAAAGGAGATTCGCGTTTAGTTGTTACGGCCTCCCCTTCAAAACAGGCTAACTTTCTGGCGATGTGATACTCCATTTTTTCATAAGCTCGAATAGCAGCATGATTGTTTTCAATGACTTCCAAAACCAGTTGTTCTACGTTTAACGGCTGTAGGCGTTGCAAGAGCCATTCATACATTTTGCCTACCAGACCTTGACCGCGATGGGAAGGGATTACTCCTGTTGCAGCATTGTAAGCCGTTAATTTTCCATCCACCGTATTAATTGCGTGTAACATAAAACCAACCAACTGATCGTCTTCTACGAGGCCTACAGATAGGTCTAGCTGAATGTTCTCCGCCGCTATCTTAAACTCTAACTGTTCCACTGTGAGTTGTAAAGGAACGATGTAGTCTGCAAAAGATGCATTCAATACCGCTACAATTTCTTTTTTATCTACTTGGGTTAAATCTATGCGTGTCATTTTTTCTTTGTTAGTCAACGATGCTTTGTTTGCTTTTTATACCAACAAATTTAATTAAACCCCTTGAAAATTATTTGTTCAAATTCTTCTCTTTTCTATTCAATTTATAAGATCCAAGGACTCAACTTAGTTAAAAAACACAGCTATATCAAACATTAACACGTACAGCTACTATTCATTCTGTAATTTCTTCTATTTTTAAACTAAAAAAATGCAACATTTTCTCACCATTCAAACGATTTACGATTTTCATCAAATTCACGACGAGATCAAGATAGAAGGCATTGCACTTTTAAAAGACATTCATCGCCTCCACCCACACTACACCGATTACAAGCATCAGTTTGATGGGTTATTGTTGTCGTATTGCTCCAAAGGCAGTGTTCGCATTATGATCAACTTTGAGGAATACACCGTTAACGAAGGGGATTGGGTGGTCGTCTTACCTCAGCTTATTTTAGATCCACAAGAGGTTTCGCCTGACTTTGAAGTCACTTCCATCCTCATGTCATTGGATTTTATCAGTGCCTATCCCATCTTGCGGGAATTTATCTTGAACAACGAAGTGCGTTGGCATCCAGTGATTGGCAACAAACAGCTCAACAATGTTCGTTTGCATCCTTTTTTGGTGTTACTGGAACAATACTACTTTGAACAGGGCAGCAAGAGTAAAAAAACGATCATACAGTACCTTATTTTTGCTTTAATCACAGCACTATCGGATTCCTACCAAACACGATGTGAGCAACGCGGTGTGATTAAAACGCGAAAATCTCAGCTTGTCGATGATTTCTACCTACATTTGTCACAGCATTATAAGAAAGAAAGGCAAGTATCCTTTTATGCGGAGAAACTCCATTTAACACCTCAATACTTAACGACCTTGGTTAAAAAGGAAACTGGGCATGCACTGACGCATTGGATCGAACATGTGGTCATCTTACACGCCAAATCCCTATTGAAGTCCTCTACCCTATCCATAAACGAGATCAGCCTGGAGTTACACTTTGCGGATGCGTCCTTATTTTGTCGTTATTTTAAACGTTGTACCCAAGTAACACCTGCACAATTCCGAGCGATGAACTAAGTAAAAACATCAAGATATAGGCGTTTACTTCTTCCTTTTTCAGCATTTGATCCTTTTTTAAAAAAATAGATTTCAAAAATTTTAAAGGCTTAGTTTTTTATAACCAAATAGTTAATGATTTTCAGAGGCAGACTGAACAAAAAAAAGAGACAATTCTCTTGCAGATTAACAAAACAGCGCTATCTTTGCACCGTTCTATTACAGAACTGAGGCATACGCTGAAAGGGGAGATACTCAAGCGGCCAACGAGGACGGACTGTAAATCCGTTGGGAAACCTTCGCAGGTTCGAATCCTGCTCTCCCCACATCAAAGTTCTTATACATATATTGCTAAACTAAAATACAAAATACCGGAAGGGGAGATACTCAAGCGGCCAACGAGGACGGACTGTAAATCCGTTGGGAAACCTTCGCAGGTTCGAATCCTGCTCTCCCCA
>JASLHL010000208.1 GCA_030152225.1 Flavobacterium sp.
AACAAAACGGCTTGTAAAGGGAATACCTTTGCCAAATCAACGACGATCTCCTCACCTACTTGTTTGGTATTGCCATAAGGTGAAAGGGCAGATTTAATCGACTCCTCTTCTGTGATGGGCATTACCTCCCCTTGTCCATATACGGTACAGGAGGAACTAAATAAGAATTTCTTTATCCCATAGTGTTGCAGGGCAGATAATACATTAATTAAAGAGAAAAAGTTGTTTTCATAATATAGCAAGGGTTTAGCCATACTCTCTCCTACAGCCTTAGAAGCGGCAAAATGAATAACTCCTGCAAGGTCTGTGTGCTGTTCAAAAAAATCAAACACTGCTTGCTTCTCTCTTAGGTCTATTTGATAAAAGGTTGGCTGAACCCCTGTGATGGCCTTAATGCCTTGGACTACATCAACAGAAGCATTCGACAAATCGTCAATGATAACTACTTCATATCCTTTTTGCTGTAGGGCTACAACTGTATGAGAACCTATAAATCCTAGACCACCGGTCACTAGTATTTTCATGTGATACATTTAATATAATATCCAAAGATAACAGATTTTAAGCAGTTTTATTTTCAAATTTCCATGCAAAATCAAATAACATCACCAAGGTTTTAATTGGAGAACGGATTGAAAACAAACAACGACGATGATCCCATTGAGATTTGTATTACCTAGAGCGTGAGGCATAAGGTTGTATCCCCTAGTAGAGGTGGTACTAAGCCCTTGGAACTTCTCCTTTTGCCTTAGTCAATCGACTCATATATCGCAAAAAATAGAGAAAGGGATGCTATCGCGTGATTTTATGTCTAAAGAAACACAACAAATTCCTTTTATCCCTATAAAAGTGTTGTCCAAATCAACAATGTGTGGAAGTTTGAGATTAAAAAGAGGCCTTGAGCCCAGTAAATTCACTTGGCATGCATCTTGCACTGATATAAGTGAAGAAGATAATCGCGAGTAGACACCTTGTTTATCGCCTTTATTTCAGTCCCTTCTCCCTTAAAACTCAAAATTATGAAAACAAACCAAGTCCCCAATGTAACCTATTCAGATAGCGAATCCTCGCAGCAATTGAATAAGAAAAAGCGTTTTAGTTTAACGGACTATTTCGTTTTAGCCCTTACCTTTACTTTGCTATTCAGTAGCGTAATTATACTCTATCGTTTTCAGCCCTATTTTGCAAATATTCAGTTGAAGCGTTTAGAAGGTTTTGGCGGTCAAGTATTCTTTGGTATCAGCATGGGGTTACTAGCTGTACAAGTTCTATTCTTGCTGTATATCTTTTATCAATACTTTAAATATAAACCTGTACCTCCCGTATCAGATGAAGAATTACCTACCTGTACGGTGCTTGTACCTGCCTATAACGAAGGACGTTTGGTGTATGATACACTTATCAGTTTAGCACAAAGTGATTTTCCTGCGGATAAATTGGAGATCATTTCCTTTGACGATGGTAGTAAAGATGATACTTGGGCTTGGATGCAAAAAGCCAAAGCAGTATTAGGTGATCGGGTAACGATTTATCAACAACCGAAAAACATGGGAAAAAGACATGCACTTTACCGTGGATTCAAACTGGGTAAAGGAGAAGTTTTTGTTACTGTAGACAGTGATTCGATTGTAAAAGAAGACACTCTAAGACAGCTTGTTAGTCCCTTCGTAAACAATGCACAATGTGGTGCTGTTGGAGGTAATGTACTCGTTCTAAATACAGAAGAGGGTATTATTCCCAAAATGCTCAATGTGAGTTTTGTGTTTAGTTTTGAATTTATTCGCTCTGCTCAAAGTGCATTGAATACCGTATTGTGTACCCCGGGTGCCTTAGCTGCTTACCGTAGAGAGGCCGTGATGAACTGTTTAGAACAATGGATTACGCAAACTTTTATGGGAAATCCTTCCGATATTGGAGAAGATCGCGCCATGACGAATATGATTCTAAAACAGGGATATCATGTATTGTTTCAAAAGAATGCCTATGTGTTAACGGATACTCCAAATAGCTTCAAGGGATTATACAAAATGTTCATTCGTTGGGAACGCAGTAATGTACGCGAAAATATTATGATGAGTAAATTCGCCTTTACAAAGTTCAGAAAAGGATCAACAGTTGGTCCGCGTATTTTGCTACTGAACCAATGGCTCAAAGTAATTTTAGCCTATCCGATGATGATGTTAATGCTTTATCTGATCCTGAGCTACCCGATTATGTTTATCAGTAGTGCTTTGGCTGGGATTCTAATTTTCTCATCGATTCAAGTTATTTTCTATGCCAATAAATACACCATTAAAGATTCATTTTGGGCGTATACCTATAGTATTTTCTATACATTCACCCTATTTTGGATCACACCTTATGCGATTGTAACAGCCAATCGAAGAGGTTGGTTAACGCGAACACTTCCTACTAAATAGTAGACCATCCATAATGTTACTAAAACGAGCGATAGAAAACTATCGCTCGTTTTTATTTTTACTCCTCTTTTAATCGAATAGCGAGGATTTCTCCTGTTGCACAGATCACATTATTCGCAGACAGTGTCATATCTACCCAGACTTTTCTCCCTTCTATACTTCTCAATTTTCCCTTGAGTACTAAGGGCACTCCCATGGGGGTCATGGCCTTGAAATCAACTTTTAAAGAAGCGGTTACACAACGAACACCAAGGGGTTCTTCGAGGGGTAAACCTTCTGCCATACAGCTAAATGCGGCCGCAGATCCCGTTCCATGACAATCTAATAAAGAGGCAATCAGTCCACCATACACACTTCCTGGTAATGCAGTATGTTCGGCCTTTGGTGTAAAATGTGCGATTGTTTCTTCTTTTCCCTCTACATAGGTTTTCAATTGATGTCCCGCAGGATTTAATTTACCACACCCATAACAATGGGCTAAATTTTCTGGATATAGATCTTGAATTGCTTTTTGCATGTCACTATTTATTTTTGGTTGTCTTTTGATTCTTTCTCATTTAGTTAAACGATACGCCTTTGAACTGGTTGTCAAAAATTACGGCTTTATTTCTTCTAGAATGGCTTTATACAAACTATAGGCCTGCTGAAAATCACCTTGTTCAACAGCGTATGCTGCCTTTGCAACTACTTGTTCTTCTTGTGCACTTACTTGCTTTGCTAGACGCTCTGCCTGCTCTTTAAACGTTTGTTTACTCGTGCGAAAACCTGCGATTACGACAATTCCCTCTGCATCGACATAGAGATACTCAAATTCTTTGAGATAAGCCGTAGCAAGCTCCCATTTTTGGTCTTTAATAAAGGTGTGCAATCGATGTAAAAGTTCATGTGGATAGCTCGCTTCTACAATTGAAACAACAGAAGCTAAATTCCAATCCTTGTACTTTTTTTGTTTAAACGTCATATGATTGGGATAGAGATCCTCTCGTGTGGTATAGGTCTTCTCAATATATTGAATAAAATCCGCTTGTAGAGCCTCTGGCAATGAAGCTAGTTGCGACTTTATTGCTCGTTTCTTAAAAAAAGGCGTACAACTCCCCCACACTTCCGGTTTACATTGAAAGGACAGGTGAACGACTTTCATTTGTTGATCAAATAAAATAAGATACGTCAAAGGCATAGTCGCTCCGTGTTTTTGACTGCAGTAAAATAAGGGTATAAAGATTGCTTGCTTCCATCCGTAATTTTTAAACCAAACCGATTCACTGTAAAACATCAACATGGAAGAATCATAACGCGGATGTTCGTAAACAAAAGTCGTATCGGTGAGGTCGTTCTTTAGCTTTAGTGTAATTGAGGAAGGTAAACCGATGTATTCAAAAGCTCTTTTACTGTCATAATTATTACAAGCCGCCTTAACGTTAATATATAGACTATTGTCTCCATCTTCATCTAACCACATTTTTACAGCAGTTACCTCATCTTGATTTAAAGATTGACCGTAGTGTGTCCCTGATCCCAGGAAGAATAGAAGGACACAAAATAGCTGTAAAAGCACAGTGGAAAAATAGTTTACTCTCATTTGTTCTCAATTTTACTTCTAAACTAACGCTTTAGGATAAAAAATGGTATAAAAGTCGCACTTATTTTATTCAATTAATTAAATAATCAAACACAATATCTCATTTTTTATATTAATAACACTTATTTTACTAATAGACTAAAAAATAAAAATAAAATTTTCTTAAAAAATCTATTTACCTACGCTTTTTTATCCTAATAAATAACTTATATTAGAGCTCTAGAAAAATTTGTAATAAAACATAGCGACTCAATGAAAAGAACAAAACGTATTTTACTGGTTGCCACCCTAGCACTGACAAGTACAGTTTTTGCGCAAGGCAATGTTAAAACCATCAACAATCAATTCTCTTCTTTATTTAATAAATCTTCGAATTACCAAAATTATAAAATTGTCGACAAACAAAGTTTACTCGATCTTCAACAAAATGTAGAAGATTCGATTGGCCAATACAAGAGTAAGCTTGCTGAAGGAGAAGCACTTGTTGCCCAACATAAGAAAGAGTTAGCGGGCGTTAGTCAGAAACTAGAAACTGCTGAGCAGGAGTTAAAAACATCATTAGCCAAAGAGGAAAACTTTGAGTTTTTGGGTATTGCAGCGGATAAAAACACATTTCAGACCCTTATTCTAGCGCTTATTGCTTTTCTATTGGCTATGACAGGTGTTTTTTACTACCGTTTTAAAAAATCAAATGTAGATACCAAAGAGGCGCTTCGTAAGCTACAGGATACGGACGAAGAACTGGAGGAGTTCCGCAAATCATCTTTAGAGCGAGAGCAAAAAATCAGAAGACAACTTCAAGATGAGATCAACAAAAACAAAATAGATTAATGCTATTTTACTGGAGTATAAACTAAAAAAGTCGAAAGGCACTAACTTTACGACTTTGTTTATGTTTTTATTATTCGTGAAAAGCAATGATTGGCACAATCTTGTGATAGCTTAATTTTTTGGTCA